>JAUWIR010000073.1 GCA_030605265.1 Pseudomonadota bacterium
ATGCCTTTTTTTTATTATTAATGCCTCTCATGCCTTTGACTTTTGATATTTAGGTTTAATGTTTGTAATACCTTTGTTTTTAATGCCTTTTTCGCCATAACAGTATAGTCTATGGATGAAGTTCCTAACATGTTATACGGATATCCAATATATTGTGTTAGGTGGATTTCATAAATATTATAATAGGTGGAATTATTTGATATTGTGTTATATGGATCACCACCTATTACTTACTTCTCGACAATTATTTATAATAATACTATTATAATGATCCATTTCAATATAGTCAAGAATAATTATTGTATTTTCAAAAAACAAATTATTAGCAAAACTTTATTATATTAATATTTCATTATTTATGCCCATTAGGGATAAAAATTGATCCGAAGGATAGTGTTAGGCGGCAATATATTTTATACAGGGTGGTAATAAATTCAAAGAAGGCACAAAGGCTGAATCTCCGCATAAAAAAAATGAAAATTCCTGGTACGTTCCAGTTATAGGTATTGTCGACTGCTGGAATGGTGGTCTAAAGCCGCCACTGCGAAGCCGAACCTCCAGTGCAAGGGATAGCGACATGCGGGAGGTGAATTTATTTATATTTTTTAATTTGTTTATTTTTTAGAATGCGGGAATTAAGGAAAGAATTATTAAGCCAAACAAAGCACCAGGGTAAGGTGGTCTCCCCCCTAGAGATCACTTTTCCCTACTACTTATTTGCCACAAAGGCACAAAGTAACTAAGAAAGAATAAAATCTTCTTGTACTTTGTGCCTTATGGTTAGGTAAAAACTCTATACGTGAAAAGCAGGCAATTTAAATTATGCGACTAATTATTTTTCAGTCTCTCTAATTAATTTTCAGCCTCTCTATTTATTGTGTAATAGTTTATGCTGCCTCGCAGCCTCCCTTATTATGGAATCAAATTTGGAATAAGGACAGGGATCCCAAGAAAATCAGCAGGAGTCCCCAAGGGAGCAAATTGAGGATAGGTGCTATAATAGGCATTGTTGGCAATAGGGACCACTGCTGAAATCCAATTAGTGTCCGTTGGGGCCAGGGTGGACCATTTTGAGGTCAATGTTATGGGAAGAGGAATGCCTAAAATATTCAGATAATCAGGGGGCCACAAATCGATTCCAAAGTAGGGATCATAAAAAGCAAGGCCTGAGGGGGTATTATAAAGGAGCCAGGGATATTTCAGTGCCGGGTCCCAGGTAAGACCAGGCTGAACAGGCAGTACTGTCTCGGGCGTGAGTGAGCTTACTATGGGAATAGGTATTCCCAATGCATTTGGTGGGGAAAGAACAGGTGACCATAAAGGCCATAAAGTGTTATACGGCGGCAGCGGCCACCAGTAAATTTGCGCCCTACTTAAGGGTATTCCAATTAAAAAGGTAATGGCTAAAAAAATTATGCCGCTCATTACTATCTTTTTTAGTTTCATTGTTTTTTCTCCCTATCAAAAAAATCTCCACAAAAGTTAATGTACATCATTCCCCCCCAAACATTTTTAAACTTTGCCTAAAAGCAAAACAGCCGTTTAAACCGTCTTTTTGTGTGTTACGGGACCAAGGCGGTGATCCCCAAAAGTGCAGCCGGAGTTAACAAAGGGGCATATTGAGGATATGACGTGTAGTAAGCGCTGTTAGCCACTGGGATCGTTTCTGTAAGCCAGGTATTACTGGTTGGCGTTAAAGTACTCCATCCTGTAATTAAAGAAAGATCTATGGGAAGAGGGACCCCAAGAGGGTGAACAAGGTACTTTGGCGGCCATAGATCAATGCCGAAGATGGGGTCATAATAGGCCATTCCCACAGGCGTATTATATAACAACCAAGGATAATCCAGATTTGGGTCCCAGGTGAGTCCCGGCTGTACTGGAAGAACTGTGTTTGGTGTTAATCTACTAACAACAGGTTGAGGTATTCCCAGGATATTTGGTGGAGAAAGAAAAGTTGACCATAAAGGCCAGAGAGTATTATACGGTGGAAGAGGCCACCAATTCAATTGTTTCGTTTCTCCTGAAGGGATTTTTACTAAGAAGATAATCATTAAAATAATAATGCTCAAAGATAAAAACTTTTTTGTGTTCATAGCAGCTTTTCCTTTCTAAAACTATCTTTTTCACGTTAAACACAGGTGGTTAAAAAATAATCGAATTATTTCACCTCTCTTTCTCTAAAAGTAATCGTTAAAATTATTATTCATTTAAAATTACCTAATTAATTAAATTTCAGGTAATTAAGGGTGCTTGTGAGTTAGTGCCTTATTGAGTGCCGAAAGATTCGGGGAAATTTGAAAATTCAGTTCAGGTAACCGAAAGAAGCTCAGAAGGTAGTTGGGTACGAACCACCCAAGATTAAATTGTCAACGGGATTTATAAAGCTTATATTGGGAAAAAGTATTTCATCCTCAATATAAAGTCCCTTAAATAATTATAGTGAAAACTGAGTTTTTTATCCTCCATACCTCCATATATGAGATAAAAATATTTCTTCTATTTAATCTGCATTATCTGTGCCTTTTAATTTTATTTCTAAAATTAAGATATATTTGGTCTATTCTAAAATAAAACACTCTTTTGGACGAAGTAAGATGGATGAGATAACAGGATAAGAAACTAATTGTTATGAAAAGATAGTCATATTAAAACATGTATACAATTAAGTTTTTGATAACAAACTTATTAGTAATTAAAAGTAGTATGAAAAAAAATTCACACCCCTGCTCTTATTAGGAAAAGTTTTGTACAAATGTAACATTTTTTAATGTGAAGGGGCCTTGGTGTATAAGCAAAGGTCTGATTAATCAAGCCCTGTTAAAGGAAGAGGAACAGGTTTTGGCCTGGTAACCCTGTCAATCAGAGGCGTTAAGCCATTTCCAATGAGGATTGAATAGCAAACCCCTTCGGGAAAGGCGCCAAAATTTCTAATAACTACAGTGATAATCCCTAAAATGAACCCATAGGAAAGGCGGCCCTTTTTCGTCATAGGAGAGGTAACCGGATCAGTGGCCATATAAAAGGCCCCCAGCATTAACCCACCGGATAGAATATGATAGAGAGGGTCTTTTCCTAATAGAAAGGTTAAAAGAAATACTGTTCCGATATACGGGATGGGAATGTCCCGGGTAATGGTCCCTTTGTAAAGCAAATAGATTGCTCCAAGTATTATGGCTAGGGCGGATATTTCTCCAATACAGCCGCTGGTCCTGCCTATGAAAAGATCAAATAGAGAATAAGAAGGGAGTCCTGTTTTTAAAGCTGAAAGGGGAGTTGCCTGGGTCACGGCATCAATCCAGAACCATGATTTTGGATGAAGACTTACCTGGCTTAGATAGTGTGACCAGCTTTGAGGCTTTACCCAGGTAGTCATTAATGAGGGCCAGGAGGCAAGCAAAAAAGCCCTTCCTACCAAAGCCGGGTTAAAGATATTATTGCCGACTCCGCCAAAAACTTGTTTCCCAACGGCAATCGCCACAATGGAGCCTAAGGGGGGGACCCAGAAAGGTACACTCACCGGCAAAGTAAAAGCTAAAAGTACCCCTGTTACCAGAGCGCTTCCATCAGTAAAGGTTATGGTATGATTGGTAACCAGGCTGTGTATCGGGTTTTTCCAATCAAAGTCTTTTGCTTTAATGATCTGGATAATGGTTTCTGTTCCTACGGCTGCCAGAACGCTCAGCAGGATGATCCACAATGGCCGAAGCCCATAAAAATAGATACTGAGAAAGATTATGGGGCCAGCCACAATGAGGATATCAAACATAAGACAGTGAATTGTTTCCCCTGTTTTTATATAGGGAGGGCGGGAAACAATGAATTTTTCTTCCTGGTTTTTTACTTTTTCACTCATTAAGTAATTTCTTCCTCAATTTGCCTTTTTGTGGCGCGAATCAGCTCGGAAACAGGTATTCTCGATGGGCAAACATAGCTGCATAATCCACACTCAAGGCAATTTTTGGCCCCATATTCTTTGGCATCAGAAAATCGCTTTCTTCTCCCATATTCGGCAATCATACCCGGCATAAGGTGGGCCGGACAAACATCTATACATTTTGCACACCGGACACATGGCCCGGGGCTGTAAAGATCAGAGGTATTTTCATCAAGGACAAAGCTGATAAGAGGCAGTATCCCGTCAGTTTCTTTTACCACTGGTACTAGAGGTGTTATTTGAGACATACCGGACATAATCCCGCCCATGATAATTCTGCCTAAATGTTTCCGATTACCTCCACATTGATCAATAATATCACTAAAAAGTGTGCCAAGGCGAACTCTGAAATTACCCGGGGTTTTCACCCCTGAGCCAATGACTGTGATAACATTTTCTATTTTAGGTTGATTCAAGGCAAAAGAACTAAAGAGATCATAGAGAGTGGGAATAGTAATAACTAAAACCCCTTGATCGATTAATTGTTTATTCTTATACACTTTTAAATCAGCCAAATTTGCTAGGAAATAATGGGCGAAAGAAGGAACCGGTCTTTTTAATAAATGAACTCTTATAGCCGACCCGGATTTAGTGTTAAGGGGAGATTGTGAAAATAAGGTCTGTATTTTTTGATAAATCCCTCGTTCATTTTTTTCAAGACAAATAAATGCCCTTTTCCCTGAGACGGCTTCTAAAAGAAGAAGAATAGCCCATACAATAGGTCCCGGATATTCTGATAAAATTTGCCGGCCTGATGAAATAAAGGGATCAAATGATGTTGCATTTATTAAAATAGTATTGATTTTTTTATTTTGTGCCGCTTTTAGAGTGTTGTGAAAAAGGAGCCCGTATACTCGAAGTTTTTGGATAAATGCTTCTCTATCAAAAGCAGGAATGGGAGGAAGATGGTTCTCTGCTCTTATTTCTCCTTTTTCCTCTTCTGAAACCTCAATCTCTACTGAGGAAATTTTTCCGCCTAAAGGGTGATGATGAGGTCCGATTGAGACAATTTTCCCATCTACTGAAGAATGAACAGGCGTGGCAGCGGCAATTTCACTGTCCCCGATTTTTTGGCCTTTTTGTACTACATCCCCTTTTTTGACTAAGGATGTGCAAAAAGGTCCTTTTTGAGGAGAGCCAAAAGGGATAATCACCCTTTGAAAAATTTTGGCTTCTTTTATGCTCTTTTCTATATTATGGTCATATCGATTGGGGATTGGGTTTCGTCTGGCGAAGGTTGGCCAAAATCGATCCATGTTCTTCTCTCCAATTAATAATATTATCTGTTTTTTCTACCAGCTTTTTGACTTCCAAACTTACCTTCCTTCCAAAGGCCCTGGCCTTTGCCAATTTTCTCATGGTTAAGGTGAGCCCAAGAAGAGTGGTCACAGAAAAACAATCCGACATATGAATATTTCTAGCATTCAGGACCTGAGTTAAATTATCGCGGGTATGGCCAATTGAAAAAATTGCCGCAGCAGTAATAAAACCATATACTTTTTTATTTTCAATATATTTACATCGTTTAATGTAGGCCACCAGATAGGGGTGAATTTTCATCAAGGTGGCCCAACCGCCAAAAAAGATTAGATCGTAGGGGGCCAAATCAAAGGTAAATGAATCCTGCCAATCAAGCATTATCCCTTCCGGGGTCAGATTTACATGGATAAGGTCGACCTCTCCAATAATCCCTGAGGCTATGGCTTGTGCAACTTTTGCAGTATTCCCACTTTTTGAACAATAAATGATCGCTGTTCTCACTTTCGCCCTCCTAACTGCATGGTAAAAGAGTATTGATATTAAAAATCTTATAGCATGGTCATCTATGTTGATGCATTTTATTTTTACTATAAATACCTTTATAAGAGCAATTTTGATGCCTAATGAAGAGCAATTTCCCCTCTATTTCCGAATCGCTAAAAGAAAATCATATCATATAAAAATATATTAAATTACGATTTATTAATGCCCTTATTAATTCTTTGCTTAGATTTTTTACTTTTACCCTATATTTTTTACGATTATATTTTTTATACTTTTTATTTTTTATAAAAGGAGAAAAAGGAGCGGTTTATGGAACATTGTCCAAGTAAAAAAATCGTAAGTATAGCTTTGGCTTTATTAGGTTTTATTCTTGTTTTTTCCGCTACTTCTGAAGCTGTCTCCTGGGAAAGAGTAGTGGAAAAAGGTTTTGGGGACCCTTTTAATGATTATGCTTGGAGCATGGAAGTTTTTCAGGGAAGCATCTATGTAGGCACTTTTAACATTTTTAAAGGGGCCCAAATATGGCGCAGTGGCTCCGGTGAAGCCGGTACCTGGGAGCAAATTTACAAAGATTTTATTCGAGGCAATATGGGGATTCGTTCTCTATATAATGATAATGATGAGGCGCTCTATGCGGGCACCTTAAATCGAAAAGGAGCGCAGCTTTTACGTACTACCGACGGCCGGAAATGGGAGACTGTAATACGAAGGGGCCTATGGAATAAAAGAAATACTACTATTAGATGCATTACTCGATTTGGAGAATATCTTTATGCAGGCGCAGGAAGTTGTGGGGCCAAGCTTTTTAGAAGTGAAGATGGCCAAAAGTGGGAAAAAGTAAAAACAGAGCCTTCTTTTGATTCAACAAAAGTGCGTGATCCCGGCAAGAGAAGATGGATTACCAATAATATCTCGATAGGCGAATTAGCCGTTTTTAATGATATGCTCTATGCCTTTACTTGGACCATGGATATTGTGCCCGGCATGTCTCGCAATATTATGAATTTCAAGGCTGTTTTTGATCCGAACCAACATTATTTTCTTCCAACTCCGGGGGCTTTTGAAATATGGCGTACTCCGGATGGGATAAATTGGGAAATAGTAGCCGGACAGGGGGATTTATATGAAAACGGCATGGGCTTTAGTAATCATGACTCTAAAAATTTGCACAATGATGCGGTTACCTCTGTTGCTGTTTTTGACGAACACCTCTATGTGGGTACTGAAAATTCTCATAATGAAGCCTCTATATGGAGGAGCAATGATGGCCTGCAATGGGGAAAGGTCCTGGATTTTTCAGAGTTTGGAGAAGGATTTAACTATTATGTATGGAGAATGACTCCTTTTCAGAATAAGCTGTATGTAGGCACTATGAATGTTGCTTCATCAGATCAAGAACTCACGGGTGCACAAATTTTAGAATCTGCCACCGGTGATCCGGGAAGTTTTTCTTATCTTATTCGTAATGGATTCGATGCTGAAACTACTATTATATATAAAAGGGTACAACCTAAAAATATGGGAGTTCGCTCCTTTGTTATATTCGAAAATAAACTTTTTGCAGGGACGGCGACACCTATAACTTCGGTGGTACGAAAATCAAATAGAAGTTTCGGCTTAACTATAGCAGGTAAAGATATTGGGTGTGAAATATGGAAAATGAGACCATAAATTCATAAAGAGGGAAGGATTATTTTTTTAAAGATAGATGTTATTGACTAAATTGGTAATTATTATTATTATTACTATCATAAAATTTACCTTTAAATCTGGGATAATTTTTTATATGATGCTTAGATCATAAGGTAAAGTTACTTTTTATTCCCGGCAATGATGAAAACAGAAAAAGACATTAAAAATTTAGTAATCTTTTGTGCTGTTTTAGGAACAGTAACAGGGTTTACACTCACCGTCCAAAAAGTGTTTAATAAAACCGGCTTACCTTGGGTGTTTGTTATTGTTTACTGGCTGGTAACCAGTATTTTTTATTTGTACCTGGATTTAGGGAATAAATAACAATTCTTTTTATTAGAGATTGATAAAAAAGCAATACCCTAACAAGCCCACCTCTAAAATAATTAGCCTAAGGAAAGAGGTATAATCTCGGTTATTATCCCCCTTGGTTATGAAACTTTTTTTATAGAGTAAAACCTTGCATGTAGTGTAGACTGCATTTTTTTTCATCTATTCATCATGATCCTGTAGAAAAGATCATTACCTTATTTACAAGGAGTTATTTTCAATAAAAAAAAAGAGTTATTTCAATAAGAAAAATGTGTGAATTATTTTTCACATTTTTGGCCTGTTTTTGAAAGGATTGCTCCAGTTCTTTTTAATTTATTAAAAGGCTATCTTATTGAAAATAAATGAATCATAAGGTATTGGGCATAATTTATGCTTATATAATTTTATACTGTTTTATTAATTGATACTGTTTTATTAATTGAACATTCTTTACTATTAAAGAGGAAATTATCAAATAATAAATCAATTACAATTTCGCGTTTATTAATAACCCCAGTTATAATTCCCCAGTCCCCAACAAGCACAATTCCCCAGTAAGCATGATCCCCCAGTAAGCATAATTCCCCAGTTGCTTCTTACATAGGTTTTTGCTCAACGATATTTGGCATCCTTAATCGTAAACAAAGATGATCTCTGTAAATGGAAAGGAGGCCTATAATAATACCCTTTGGCCCTTGTGGTCGCCCGTTTTATCTCCTATAAATGCAATCGGGATACCCATTCCAATTGTCAGCAAGTTAACGCCGGAAACAGTGCTTCCCGTGCAACCTGGCCTTACGTGGGATCCGAAGTTAAAATATCCTTGGCTTCTTTATAATACCCCCTCCGGTCTGGCATATTATGATCCTTTTTTTGGCATTGACTTATGGCCGCCGGATTATTTAAATATTTTGGGAATGGCCAATCCAATTCAATTAACAAGTAACTGGAGTACCTTAGCGCCAACTGATACTTCCTGGCTATCAGCAGTAGTTCCTGTAGCCAATAATACCTACTATGCCTCTTATCCTCAATTTGCCCCATTAGCCACGCCGGCGGACTTTTTGGGTATTCCGGTACTTATTCCATCATTAGTGCCTTAACTCCCTATCACAAAGGAAGAAAAACATCCTGAGGGTTGGGATGTTTTTCTTCCCCCTTTTTTATGGTAAAAAATGCTTAAATTTTGTATTTTTTAAAAAGTCAGATAAAGTGGGCTTTTTTTAATTCTTTTTTGGCTATATTAAATAATTTTTTATCGGAAGTGATAAAAATATCTGTATTAGAGAGGCATGCTGAGGCTAATTGAAGACTATCTAGAGTTTTTAAAGGGTATTTTTTTATAAGTTCTATAGATTTACGTTCAAGATTTTCATTCCAAATGACTTTACTGAAATAATTAAAATCCTTTTTAGCTTCGATATTAATATAGCTTGCTTCTTTTTTATTTAAAGTATTCTCCCTTAAGCGCCGTTCGATAATCGTATTCATTTCAAGCCATGTAATTGGTGAGACAATAATTTCAAATATATTTTCTAACAAGCTTTCAAATTTGTCAGTACCCTTTTCCTCAATATATTTTTTAAATAAAGTAGAGGTATCTATGAATGCTTTCATCACTCTTCTCTTCTATTCCTTATTGTAGTTTCAGAAAAAGTTTCTGATGAAGACACTTTTATTTTTTTAATTTTTCTTTTCCAACCCGGTCGAGCAATATTTTCATTATGAGGGATAATATTGGCTATCGGAGTGTTTCGCTCCATAATTATGATTTGGTTTCCACTTTTTATCTCTTTTAAATATTTTGAAAAATTATGTGTTAATTCCCGAATATTAACTGATATCATAAGATGTTTCTCCTTTCTTTTGTATATCAAGTATAACATTTTGTTATTCAAATTATCAAACATTTTGAAGCGCTTCATCCTTAGGCCTGTGGGGAACACGTGCCTTTCATATGCTTTATTTCTCGGTCATCCCGGTTCATCCCTACGCCTGTGGGGAACGTATTTATTTTTAGCCTTACAGCTACAGCGTCATTTATTTTTAATACATTGTATTCATTGTGATTGCCTTGTTTTGGAAAGTTTGATGATTTCTTTTAATTTCAATGGTCCAGTAAACATAGGTCGTTGTAAATTTAGAAATATGCTTTAAATTAGCGAAAAATAAATATTTTATATTTTAGATCATTTATTAAAATTAAAAATTATTTGTATTTATATAAATTTTACGCCATGCCTGAAAAATCTTTTTTCCCTGCCTACGCCCTTAAGGATGATCTAAAAAAAAGATTGTTTACGGCAATGTTATGGAAGGGGTATTGAATTGTGAAAAAATTCTTCTCTTGATGCCTTTTATATCTTAGAGATTCAATTTCTGCCGGCCTGACCTCCATTTATTATTATCGCTTCCCTCAAAAGCTTATTTATCATCTTTTGATAAAAAACCTCAGTGACATCTTGAATAATTGACAAACCCCATGTTTCATTGTTAATATGGGATCGTAATCAAGGACTGTGATTAATACGAATATTGTCCTTCAGAAATTAACGAGAAAGGGCCTGGCTGGGTAAGTATTGTATTACAAGCGCGCTAATATTTATTATCTGGAAAAATACCGAGTAATGCAAACGGCAAAAGGATGGACGAATGCTTTATTTGACTGAGGCGAAAAAATACTATGAATACCGGCCAACCGAATATATGCAAGGATGGACGGCATAATGGACGATTTTTCTCCCAGCGATCTGAAAACCATTCTTCACTCCAAGCGGGCGAATCTGTACTACCTGGAGCATTGCCGTGTCATGCAAAAAGATGGCCGCGTGCTGTATCTTACCGAAGCCCAAAAAAACAAACTCTACTTTAATATTCCCATAGCCAACACCACAGTAATACTCTTGGGCACCGGTACCTCCATTACTCAGGCCGCAGTGCGCATGCTGGCACAGGCAGGCGTACTCATTGGTTTTTGCGGTGGAGGCGGAACGCCGCTTTACATGGGTAATGACATCGAATGGCTGACCCCCCAGCGCGAATATCGGCCCACGGAATATCTACAAGGCTGGATGAGTTTCTGGTTTGATGATGAACAGCGTCTGCAAACCGCCAAAGCATTACAACACGCCCGTATTGACTATTTGCGAAAAGTCTGGCGCAAAGATCGTGAACTGACACTGGCGGGTTTCGATAGCGATGATCCCGCTATTGCCAATGCCCTGGATTCCTTTCAGGCCCAAATAGACACCGCAACAAAAACCACTTACCTGTTGGCCGGCGAAGCGAAACTGGCCAAGCAACTTTATAAAGTCGCCGCCCGACTAAACAACATGACCAACTTTGTCCGTCAACGCGAAGCCACCGACAAGGCCAACGGCTTTCTCAATCATGGCAACTATCTTGCCTATGGCCTTGCCGCCACTACGCTTTGGGTATTGGGCATACCCCATGGTTTTGCCGTTATGCACGGCAAAACCCGCCGTGGCGCACTGGTGTTTGATATTGCTGATCTGGTTAAAGACGCCATCATATTGCCCTGGGCGTTCATTTGCGCCAAAGAAAACGCCACTGAACAGGAATTTCGCAAGCAATGCCTGCAAGCCTTTACCGATCACAAAGCGCTGGATGTGATGTTCGATCAGGTCAA
>JAUWIR010000007.1 GCA_030605265.1 Pseudomonadota bacterium
AGGCACAGAGGCACAGAGGCACAGAGGCACAGAGGCACAGAGGCACAGAGGCTGAAACGGCGCATAAAAAAAATAAAAATTTTTATGCTTTGAACTTAGTAAAAAAAACAGCGATAAATAAAGTAATATTATATCTTCTTATGGAACAATTTAAAATATCTACTAAAAAAAAGTATTCATTAAATTAAGCTGATAAGCTGCATAAAAAATGAAGATTCCTGGTACTATGAACATAAGCCGCAGAAATTTCCTCAAATATACAGGCACGGCCACAGCCGGATTGGTCTTTGAATCACTAGGCTTTCACAAAAATACCCTGGCAGCACCAGTACATTCTTTGCCAATTAAATATGGTAAAAAAATCACCTCTATTTGCCCTTACTGCGCTGTGGGGTGCGGACTCATTATTCATACAAGAGACAATAAAATCACTTATGTTGAAGGCGATCCGGACCATCCCATAAATGAAGGGGCCTTATGCAGTAAAGGGGCAGCCTTGATCCAGATTTCAAGTCAAAACCCGGAACGATTAACCACTCCTCTTTATCGCGCCCCTAAAAGCGATCATTGGCAAAAAGTTTCCTGGGGATGGGCCCTTGATAAAATTGTTGAAAAAATATACTACACTCGGGAAAGGACTTTTATTCATAAAAACAGCAAAGGTCAAATCGTCAACCGAACCGAAGGGATTGCCTCAGTTGGAAGCGCCGCCCTGAATAATGAAGAATGCTACGCCTATCAAAAATTCTTGAGGGCCCTTGGGCTTGTCTACATAGAGCATCAAGCTCGGCTCTGTTATTCTTCAACTCTTATGGCCCTTATGCACACCTTCGGCCTTGGAGCAATGACTAATCACTGGATTGATTTAAAAAACTCTGATGTGATTTTAATTATGGGCAGCAATGCTGCAGAAAATCATCCAATCTCCTTTAAATGGATTCTCAAAGCGAAAAAAAAAGGAGCCACCATCATCCATGTAGATCCCAGATTTACCAGGACTTCAGCTAAGGCAAATCTTTATGCACCTATTCGAGCAGGAACGGATTTGGCTTTTTTGGGGGGCATGATCAATTTTATTATTGAAAACCAACTGTACTGTCAAAAATTCCTGAAGCAATCAACCAATGCCACCTTCCTGGTAAATCCTCTCATCCAGTTACCTCACGATCTTGATGGTCTTTTTTCAGGGTATGACCCTCAAACAAGAAGCTATGATAAATCTACCTGGGCCTTTCAAAAAGATGGAAAAGGCGTCATAAAAAAAGACCCCACTTTGCAGGATGAATACTGCGTTTTTACGCTTCTTCGAAAACACTTCTATCGGTACAACCAGGACATTGTCTCCAAAATTACCGGGACCCCCAAGGATTTGCTGGAAACTATCTATCAAACCTTTACTGCCACAAAAGGCCCCAAGCATTCAGGCACAATTGTTTCAGCGCTTGGATGGACCCAACACACTGTTGGTACACAAAATATGCGTGCCATGGCCATTATTCAGATTTTATTAAGCAATATGGGTATTGCCGGCGGCGGAATAAATGCCTTAAGGGGTGAATCAAACGCCCAAGGGGCTAATGATCACTCTTTACTCTATGAATGGCTCCCCGGGTATCTTCCTCTTCCCAAAGCGACACACAAAAGCTTGCAAACGTATCTCAATGATACAGCCATTCATATACATAATAAATCAAAATATCCTCAATATATGATAAGTCTGCTAAAAGCATTTTTTGGACAAAATGCTGACAAGACCAATGATTATGGTTTTCATTGGTTGCCTAAAATAGAAGAGGGCCATGATTATTCCTGGTTAATGCTCTTTGATGCCATCTATAAAGGGAAAATTTCCGGCGCTTTTGTTTGGGCCCAAAATCCTGCCTGCAGTGGTGCAAATGCCACTAAGGTAAGAAAATCCCTGGCCAATCTTGATTGGCTGGTGGATGTAAATATCTTCGATAATGAAACCGCTTCTTTTTGGCGAGGCCCCAACATGGACCCTTCAGAGATCAATACAGAGGTATTTTTACTGCCTTCAGCCATGTCTTTAGAAAAAGAAGGTAGTGTTACCAACAGTGGCCGCTGGCTTCAATGGCGCAATAAAGTCATTGATCCACCCGGGCAGGCTAAAGCAAGTGGGGAGATAATAACTGAATTAGTAAAAAGGATAAAAAAAATCTGCACTCAAAAAAAAGGCCATTATAATGAGGCCATTCATAACTTATCCTGGGATTTTTCCAGCCTGAAAAACGACGGCTCTCTAACTCTTTTTGATCCCCATCGTGTAGCCAGAGAGATAAACGGCCAATTTTTAAAAGAGGTCCAAATTAAAGGGGAACTATTCCCAAAAGGGGGTCAAGTCCCCAAACAGGAATACCTGCAAAAAGACGGCTCAACTTCCTGCGGAAACTGGCTCTATTGCTCAAGTTATCCGGAAAAGGAGAATTTGGCCGGCAGAAGAGATCGGCAAGACCCCACAGGAATAGGTCTTTTCTCGCAATGGGCCTGGTCTTGGCCAAATAATTGTAGGGTCCTTTTTAATCAAGCCATTTTTGATAAAAATGGAAACCCTTGCAGCAAAGAAAAAGCTGTCCTTTTCAAACAGCATGATCAATGGCAGGGTGATGTTCCTAATGGGGGAAGCAATGAAGATCATTCTCCATTCCCCATGTTACCTGAAGGCTTAGCCGGCATATTTGTACCAGGGATGGCTGACGGCCCCTTCCCTGAACACTACGAACCCCTGGAGTGTCCTATTGAGAAGAACCTTCTTTCCTCTCAAAGATTAAATCCCACCATAAAATTACTCAGCACTAAAGGAATAAAAGAAGGTGAAGACCGCTTTATGACCTGTGACCCCAAATTCCCAATTGTCTGCACAACTTATCGGCTGAGTGAGCATTGGCAAACCGGGGTACTTACCAGACGCCAGCCATGGCTGCTGGAACTGCAACCTTGCGTTTTCATTGAAATGCCTCGCGAATTGGCTGACAATAAAGACATCAAGAATGGGGACAAATGTATCATAAGGTCAGCCAGGGGGGACCTTCAGGCTGTTGCTCTGGTAACCGAACGTCTCCAACCTCTTCTCATTAATAATGAGAAAATCTACCAAGTCGGACTTCCCTGGCATTTTGGCTGGATGACGCCGCCAAATGGGGGAGACACCGCCAATATACTCACTCCCTCCATAGGAGATGCCAATACGATGATCCCTGAGACAAAAGCCTTTATGGTGAATATTGTCAAAGGGTGAAATATATTTCTTTTTTGCTTAGAAATTACCAACCTGTGCAATTAGATTTTTTTTTAAAAAAATTTCAAGTCATCAAAAAGGATTTCAACTAAATCGCGCACCATTTTGCTTCAGAACATGGGGGAAAAGTGGAATTTAGACACCTTGGGATTAAGACTACCGATTTTGATCTGTTGGATAAAATAAAAGAAAGGCAAAAAAACAGCTGATAAGCTGATAAAACAGCTCATAAGCTGATAAAAAAACAAACAGCTCATAAGCTCAACAGCTGTATTATCAACAGCTGTATTATTAGGATAGGAGATTTATTCTTTGACTTTATTATAAAATGGATTTAGTATAAATAATATGATCAAAAATAAAATGTATTGTTTTTTTTGTTTTAGATTTCTAATAAGGAAGAGGTAATCAGGAGATATTTTATGTCCCGGGTTGCAGTAGAAAAGAAAAAATATACCTATGAGGATTACCTTGAAACTCCCGAAGATAAGAGGTATGAGCTTATAGAAGGGGAATTACTTATGACGCCGTCGCCTATTCCAATTCATCAAAGGATTTCGGCAAGAATTGAGTTTGAGTTAACAAAATTTGTTATGGAAAATAATCTTGGAGAAGTCTTTTATGCACCTTGTGATGTATATCTGGATGATAAAAATGTAGTTCAGCCGGATATCCTATTCATTTCCAAAGAAAGATTAAATATTATAGGTGAAAAAAATATCCAGGAAGCACCTGACTTGGTTATTGAGATCATTTCAGAAAATAGCGTTTATCGAGACATGGTGCAGAAAAAGAGGCTTTATGCGGAATTCGGAGTGAAGGAATATTGGATAGCGTTTCCAAAAGAAGGTGTGGTAGCACTTTATATCCTCAAAGATGGCGCACTTCAGCTTTATAAAACATATCATAAAGATACTGTCCTTGAATCCCCTTACCTGAAAGATTTAAAAATAACTTTACAAGGGATATTCTCTTAAAAAGCTTCCGGTGGGGGCTTGAAGAAAAAAAATTTAATAAAGACGAATACCTTGAGGAAAAGTGCCGATTAATACTACAGCATCACTTTCTCCTGTATCTCCGGCTAATTTGACCAAACTGCATTATTGGTTCTTGTTAGCCGGTTTTTTTTGTATGCTATACAAGAGATATTCTTGGCGATCTTTGCGGCTTGGCGAGATTCATTTTCTAGTAAGAATGTCCCGCCTTACACCGCGATAACCTATTTGGTCATGCTCTGATATTTAGGCATTCGCTCAGTTACTTTCTTCAGGTAATTTCCAGTCTCATCAGGGGAATGCTCTCTTATATAATGAAACAGGTCTCTTGAGCCCATCTCATCCAGGTTAATTCTTTTGACAATCTTTGAGCGAACAGCTGTGGGCCCCCAATTATAGGAGGCTATGGAGAGATATTTATTTTTCTCTTGATCAGCTATGTCCTTGTAGTAGCGGTCACGTAAAATTTTAAGATACGCTCCCCCTAAACAGACATTCACCCCGGGAATATAGAGCTGCGTTGGTGAAATGATTGTATCTTTATTATAAAGGTACTGGTAAGCCTCGCGCGCTCCATAGCGAGGAATGAGTTGCATCAATCCATAGGCCCCGGCAGAAGATTTGGCCATAGGATTAAAATAGGACTCTGTTTCAGTGACTGCATAAAGCAAACAAGGATCAAGATCGTATTCAGCTGCGTATTTATTAACTATATCCTGATACTTAGACGCCCTTATTCGAAGATGTCCTGAAATCATGGGAATTTCTACTTTTACCTTAACTCGCTCAATACCATCTTCAGGGGTAAAGGTGGTTTCTTCTATCACTAGCTTAGGCAAAATTTCTTTTTGAATAAACTCTTCTTTATTACTCTCATCAACCAGCTTTCCTTGCTGATCGGCAATTTGATCAGCTAAAACCTTTTGCTCTGTTTTTTCATCTTTCCCCAAAATTTTCTCTATTTGTTTAGCGATTTTGGGCTCAGCCTCTTTGATGATTTTCTCTTTTACCTTTTGGGGCGTTAACCCTTGAATAACCTTTTCCTCTTTCATCTCTTTCACTTCCACTTTCATCTTTTCTATTGCTTCCTCTATCTTTTCCTTCTCTCTTATATACAATCCCTTAACAGGGATTACTGTTTCTATAACTATTTTCCCTTCCTCAAAATTTACCTGGCTTCGAGTTTCCTGGTCCTCAATATCATAATCAACCCAAACCTTTTTCGTAGAATCCGCAAAGTCGTCCCATTTTTGCTCCACTGCCTCTTTCATCCTTTCCCATTCCTCATCTATTCTTTTTTCTTCCTCATCCCATGCTTCTTCCATGCCGGCAGATTTATCCTGAAAGTCTTTCACAATCCTTGAAGATTTTTCTTCAAAGGCTCGGTCTAAGGCCTCAAAAGCCTCATCAAAACTATCAGCCTTAACTGATGTTGAAAAAAAAGAAAAGGAGAAAATGAGGGAGAAAAAAAGTAAATAAGAAACCACCCTATACCTTGACATGTGACGCATACAAAGATCTCCTCTTTTATTTATCTCTTACTTCCGCTTAATATCTGAAATAGAGCATTAGTAATTGATATTTATTACAGCACTATATCAATCTCTCAATTTATTTGTCAATATTTATGTAGACAAGGCGGAAGGAGTCCTTAAATTAAGCTGATGAGCTGATGAGCTGATAAGCAGTATAATTGAATGAAAATTCCTATACGATCAAGGTGTATTTTCATGTAAATTTTGTCATTATACTGTTGCGCACTACAAAAAAGCGCCTGGCATCATAAGCATGCCCATTTCGCACAAGAGCAAATTATCTGAGCAGCTATTTTTCTAAATTAATTGCCCGCAATTGTGGAAATTTCTTATCCAGGACAAAAACCGCCAGGGGAATTGAAAAAGGATATGATGTCCAAATAAAACGGGCATCTGCATAGGCTGCAACTAAGGAGTATAAATAAAGGCAGACGGCCAGGAGAAACCCGGCAATTAATGGGGCAAGTTGATCTTTTTTTTCAGGCCAAAGGCTTTGGAAAAAAGGGATTATGCCCAGAGAAAGAAAGCCTGGAAGCCCGTATCCCAATAAAAACCCGGCCCAATTTTTCAGGCGCGTAACATTCAAAAGGAAAAAAGCATAGGTAGGCCACCAAAAGTGTGCTTCTGAAATTGGGTTGACTATGCGAATTAGTTGATAAGGGATTAAAAATGATAGGGATAAGATAATGGAAAGCCACACTTTTTTCTTCCAAGAATAAGAACAATAAAAAAGCGAAACAAAAGCAACAGGCACTAAGATGACTACTGATTCTTTCACCAGCGCTCCCAGCATGAATAGGATGCTACAAATGAGCCACTTTTTCTGAGAGAGGAAATATACTCCAATGGAGAGAAAGCCGATAACAACCGGATCAATATAGCCAATTGCTCCATAAAAAAAGAGAGGGAAAGAAAAAATAAATAGTATGCTGCCAATAACTCTATGAATAAGATTGAACTGGAAGGAATAAAGAGTAAGGTTTAAAAAAAGTAAGGCGATGAGTAAAAAACAAATATTTACTATATTAATGGAGGTCATAGGCCCGAAGGGAAGAAAAGACGCTATAAAGGGAACAAAGGGCCGGTAAGTTGCATGGGGTGTTAAATTCCCTTTTATCTGGTTTTTCCGAAAATAATTTACATACTTAATATACTCCCCGGCATCTGCAAGATGAAGGTGTGATTTTTGCCCCTCACCGGTCAAATGATCAATAAAGCCGATATCTCTTCTATTAAACCGGGGAAGACATACCAAGACAAGGCTCAAGGCTAAGGAAAAACAGATAAAAACGCGTTTTTTCACTCCCCTCCCCTCCTTGATGGTTCAAATTTGTTATTATAATTAAATTATCTCTCGCAAAGACGCAAAGGACGCAAAGTTAAAAGCTTATAAAACAGTTTGTGAGCTTTCCGTCTTGCAATAAATTCACCTACAATCTCATTTTCATAGTAGACTGTAATGGGTTTTTATTTAAATCATGTTTATCCTGTTATCCTGTCAACTATTTATTTTGATTAGTGAATCTATAAATCTAATTGCACAGGGCAAAAAAACTTTTTAATTTGAGAAAAGATAAACTTATCCTCTGAGGTAAATCCCAAAAAAAATAAAATTATAGAATAAAAAATCAAAAATACAAGGGTGAATAAAATCACCTCTTTTATGGCCAAGGGGAAATAGTTGGTAAGAGCAAATATCAGAAGGAAACTGGAGATTCCTGCGATTAAAGGTTTAAAAAAATGGGAGTGATAAGGATGAATCCCTAAAACATGAAAAATTTCCATCACTTCCAGACCATTCACCAGACAGTAAGAAAAGCAGGTGGCTGAAGCAGCCCCCACTATCCCATACAGAGGAATGAAAAAATAATTTAAGGTGGTATTCACTCCAAAGAGTAAGATATTATTTACCAAACTCATATTTTGATGCCCGGTCATCAGGACCATATGACCAGAAATCCCTACCAATACTCGTGAAAGTTGCCCAAAGCAAAGAATGATTAAAGGAAGCCGGGCAACAGTGAAAGGGGCCCCAAAGAGGCCAAGAAAAGGTTTGGCAAAAAGCACCAGAAAAGAAAAAAGCGGCAGGCTCAAGATACAAATCCACTTAGTAATTAATCTGTGTAATCCCTGAAGGCGATCAACTTCCCCTCTATGAAAAAGATCTGCAATCATGGGGCTAAAAATTAGTTCAAAAGAAGTCAACGGCAAAAGAATAAGAGGGGCCATCCTGGCAATCACTCCATATATACCCACTTCACTTGAGCTTCGAAAATACCCCAGCATTAAAACATCCGTATAGAGAACAAAAAAATTTAGAAAAACAGCGGGTATTAAAGGAGCGGAAAATTTTACCAGATCACGATTTTCATAAACAGGGGATACTTTTTTTATTAGAGGGAAGGCCTTATGAAGAAAAAAAGCTGTCAGGCAAAACCCAAAAAAAGTGGAAATAATTTTTGCCCAAATCACCTTTTTTAGCTGTAAGCCAAAGGGTAAGAAAAAAAAAACAATAAGAAAAAAACACCCGGGCTGTAAAAATTTTTCAACATAAACGCGATATTTTATTACCTGCAGGCCCTGTATGGATGCCAAGAGTAAATGAGTTAGCGTCATAAAGGGTAAAATCAAAGATAACCATCGAAGAGCAACTGCAAATCCGGGTTTTTTAAAAATATAGACTTCTAAAGAGCCGGCACTGATGATCAGCAAAGGAACAAAAAAAAGGCTCAGCAATAAAGAAATTTTCAAGGAAAACTGAATGACCCCTTTGACCCTGGCTTCATCTTTTACACCCTGAAATTGGGAGACAAATTTTATCAGCCCTGCAGGAAAACCGGCGCAGGAGAATATCAATCCAAAAGTGACCAGTGTCAGGGCCAAAAGATACAGGCCATACTGGGCCGGCCCGATAAAATACACAATTATCCAAACTGTCAGATAATGAAATAATTTAAAAAAAATATCGCCGATTCCGGTCAGACCGGCATTCCTAAAAATATGGCTGAGGTCTTTCTGTAAAGAAAGCTGTTTTGATGTGCCTTGATTATTCAAAAAATACCCTTTATTAATTGGAGGGAGCTAATTCACTTTTCATTTACTTCATTCCATGTGTGGAAAATTTGGGATAATCAAGCTCCTCGGAATCATAGTCATCTCTACCTGCTGATTTGGAGTTTGATATGGATTTTGAAGAAAGGGAGGGTACGAGGGATTTGTCTCCATTATTTTTTCCTTCCATTTCCGTTAAAACAAGAGGGAGCCTTTCTGATTTTTTCCACATAGGTTCTTGTGTTCCTCGAAGGAATCTCAAAAAACCTAAAAACCCGGCAATATTTAAGGACACAAAATAAAAAGGAAAATACAAACTATTTCCTAAAAACCGCAAAAAACGCATAATCCTCTCCAAAACTCACCTGATGGAATATCACTTGCTGACAAAGACCTTTTCTAACTTTGAAATCATATAGAAAAAAAAGCCAAGACCAGCCACAAAATAAAAAGATAACTGCCCCACAGCCAAGCACCGATAGACTGTTCCACTGTTGATTAAAACCATGTTAGTGATAAAAGCAATGATCAATAAAAAAGGCAAGAACCATCTAATAATCTTATGAGACCATAAAATATAAGCAACAAGCCCTTGAGAGGGATTAAGCAGAGGCATAATATATCTGAGACCATGAAAATTACCAGCGCCAATGCGCACTTTTTGCTCAAAAGAATCCTGAACATTAAGACAAGTATCCTCGAGTGCTCGGACTTCCGGATCACTAATGGCCCTATACCCCTGCTGGATAATCTTTAAAGTAATTAAAAAATCATCCATAATAGCTTTATCTATTGGCAAAAACTGAAACACTGATTTTCGTATAGCGTAAATACCTCCATTAGCGCCGGGAACCGAAGCAATATTTCCCTCCTTCATTTTTACCCATGTTTCGTAATTCCAAAAACTGCTCTCAATCATTCCCAAAGGATTCCCGTGCACAGGGCGAAAGCGCAATTTCCCTGACACACATCCTATGACAGGATCGACAAAATGGCGCACCAACTTTTTAATTGCATCCTTTTGAACAAAAGTATTTGCATCCGAAAGGACAATAATTTCTCCTTTTGCCTGTGGGATACAAATATTTAAGGCTTTGCTTTTTCCGCCTCTTCTTCCTATGGGCACAAAATGAATCCCCTCTTTCTTGTATTTCTCAATGATCCCATTTGTTCCATCAGTAGAGTAATCAGAGGCAAAGATAATTTTCAGTTTATCTTTTGGATATTCAAGTAACAAGGTATTTTCGATTTTTTCTTTAATAACCTGCTCCTCATTGTATGCTACCACCAGAAAGGAAACAAAGGGAAATTGTTCCTCATCTATCTTATGGTCTTTTTTGCTGAAGCGGCCATTCATTGCCCATATAATGAGGGGATAAAAAATGTAAGTATAAAAAATGAAAAATAAACTCAAGGAGAGCAAAACCTTTAGCATCATAATTCCTTATGTTTTTATTATTCTTATCGGGGGAGAAGATAGAGTTCATCAGCCCTATTTTCACCTGGCGCCTTGCCCGGTAAGGACTGACCAGAATGTTTTCACCACAATCACCAGATCAAGATAGAAGGAATAATTATTAATATAATACATATCATTATAGATTTTATCCGACAGGTTTGCATTATAGCGCCCATTGATTTGAGCAAGACCTGTTAACCCGGGTTTGATGCACAAACGCAACCCCTGAAAATCTTTATACTTATAAACAAAATGAGGCCTCTCCGGTCTTGGTCCGACAATGCTTATTTTCCCCAAGAGCACTAAGAACAATTGAGGCAATTCATCAAGACTCGTTTTACGTAAAAATTTACCAACCTTTGTTACCCTTGGATCATTATCCTCAGCCCACATTGGACCTGAAGCCCCTTCAGCATTTTCAATCATGGAGCGGAATTTATAGATCATAAAAGGTTTATTATCCTTGCCAATACGCACCTGTTTAAAAAGAATCGGCCCCTTTGAGGTAACTTTAATAACAAAAGCAATGATAATCATCACAGGAAAGGTAATGGTAATAGCCACTAGCGAAAAGAGGACATCGAATATTCTTTTTAACACCCGATTAAAACCATAAATCGGCTCCCAGATCACCTCAAAGATGGGCATGGATTCCATAGGGCGAAGCTTCAATTTCCCAGCAAATTGATGGTATAATCGAGGAGAAATAAATACCCTAACCCCCAAGGCATAGCATTGCTCAATGAACTCATTCATTTGCTCAGAAGAACTTTCAGAATCAGCCAAAATCACATTTTCAATCTCAAACCGATTAACCAGCTCCAGGAAATTACCATAATTATCTAAACATTTTAAAGATACCTCTCGGCAATGAAGAGATTCCTTATTTTTATTGAAAGTATAATACCCTACAATATTCCAATATTGAAAAGGTATCCTTTTTATATCATTAAAATTTGACTCAGTCAGATAAGACAGACTGTCCTCATCAATTCCAAGAATAATAGTATTCTTTGTTCGACCTTCCTTTAAGTGAACTTTAGGCCAAGTGTTAAAATAAAAAACTCTCCATCCCAAAAGGAGTAAGATATTCATAGTCCATTCAATCAAACAGGTGTATCTGGATAAGCCGATATCGAAAAAATAATAACTTCGGAGAGTATGAATAATGATAAAAACGCCTAAAGTACCAAAGGTTGTGGCTTTAAAAATCTTCTCTAATGACTTATAAGCCGGGGTCCCCTTTTGAAGCTCATAAACACCAAAAAAGTAAAGGGCAAATAATCGGATACTTAAGGTTAGCGGAGTAAAAACTCTAAAATATTCCCAAACCGGTTCAGAAAGAATTACCAAAAAGGAACAATCTATTTTGGGATGAAGAATAATTCCGCAAATTATGGCGATGAGAATAAAAAAGATATCTATTAAGCAAAAAAAAACTTTTTTTCTATTGTTTTTTACCATTTTTTTCCTCAAGCCGATCTATTAAATACAGCTGTTAAGCCGTTAAGCCGTTTTAAATACAACCGTTGTTGGCTATTGAGTTATTCTTTTCTTATCAGCTTATCAGCCATCAGCTGTCTTTATTAGCTGTCTTTACTGGCTAATAAGCCGCGAAGCAACTGCTTTACCTGCTGGAGTTTTTTTTGAACTCTGAACACTGAACACTGAACTCTGAACAATTACCTCCTAATGATCCGAATAAATAATATCTTTAAAATTTTCCGCCACTACTGCCTTCCTTTGACTCACTTTTTCTTCTTGCTTATTAATTTTCAAGGCCCGGGGGATTTGTTCAATAATATCATTTACCTGGGTGGCAGGTGTGGGATTGGCTAATTTGCCGGCTTCTCTATTTGCCTTTGCAGCCAGGGAACATACCTCAATAAGGTCTTCTTCATAATAAGACAAAGCGGCAATTATCCCTGTTATCGTATCTCCAGTGCCGCCAATAGCTTCCATAACAGGAACAGTAGGCTCTGATACACTTTTCATGATTTTCCCGGCACGGCAGATATAATCAGTACTTCCTTTAACAAAAAGAATGTCTGCGGCGTTCTTCCAATCATAAGCTCGTTGTATCAGCTCAGGGGCATCTTGGTCCATATGCCAGATAAAACCTCGGGTATAAGCAGGATGGTCCGCTTTTTCGTCAGCTAAAAAGGCTAATTCTCCCATATCCGGTGTAAAGATATCATAATAGGAAGCGTATCCACCTGCCTTGGCTACGTACATAGAGCCGGCATCTGCAATGAGAAGAGGCTTTCTTTTTAACTGCTTGATAGCTTTCACCAACCGAGCGTTCCTTCTTATATCCGGCATAATGTAATGAAAGGCCATTACTTTTGGCTCTAATTCAGAAACCTTTTCTGTTAAATACTCATATACTTTACTGCTTCCATCTCTTTGACCAATATCCCCGGCAATCACGCAACAGGGAGGGCGCAAATTGTATTCTTTACAAACTACTGCCACTGTAGTCAGCATTGCTGCAGTTCCTCTATTTTGGTCCAGAAGATACCCATCAACCATGACACCTTCCGGAGTAAGGCTCAGTTCCCCTGTTATTAGCGGCAACCCTTTTATTGGAACAGTTCCTGCCAGGATTAACATAGCCTCTCCTCCATTAGTCTCAAGGTTTCCTCAAAGGCAATGCTAAGAGAATAAGCACAAAGAGTATAGCCTAAGGTTTTAGGATTGGGTGCGTCTGAAATTCGTTTGCCGATCATTTCCGAAGCTAAATAGGGCACATCAGGACATCCGCCCCCGGAGATATTGACAATCTTCCAGGTAAAGGTATGGACGGTAATTTTCATATTCGCCGCCTTCACCATTAAATATTCGCCAAAATCAGTGATTCGGCATATATCCAGCGGCTCCATCCGCTCTTCCGACAGAGGAAGAATCTCTAAGGGGGAAATCTCTTTTTCTTTCAAAAGCCTCGTTACCCCTAATTGTTCCACTAGAGGAAAAGTAATCGATAAATCACATCCTGTGCGGTATTGCGGTGGCGGGCTCATGACTTTAATTTGGTAACCACCCTCTTTTAAAATCTCTTCAGCTTTGATTACTTCACTGGTATTTGAAAAAATAAGTAATCCTCTCGCCTTTCTCGGGTCTTCTTCTTTCTTAAAGATTTTCGAAAGTAAATTTTTCATACCCCACCCCGCATAGTTAAATGCAAAATGAAAAGTGCAAAATGAAAAATGTAAAATTATTATTTCCTATTTTATTTTTTCGCAATTCTCGTGATATTAAATTGTACCTTCTCCATTCAAGTTCAGGACCAATTTAAGCCGGATTGACATTTCGAAATCCAATAACCGCCCTAATAAGCTTTTTTTTCACTTTTTCACTTTTTCACTTTTTCACTTTTTCATTCTTCTTTATGTTCTTGGTCCAAAAATAGCACTCCCCACCCTCACCAGTGTAGCGCCTTCCTCTATGGCCACCTCAAAATCGTGGGACATGCCCATAGATAAATGTTTCAAAAAAGGCTGAGGTAAAGAGAATTCTTTTTGTAATTGATCTCTTAGCTGTCGCAATTTGCAAAAATAGGGACGAACTTGATCAGGCTCCGGAAAAAAAGGGGGCATGATCATCAACCCTTCCAAAGAAAGATTGGGCAGCTGTTTAATCAGATCGATTAATTCCGGTATTTTTCCCAGTGCAAGGCCGGATTTTGTTTCCTCTTCCGCTAGTTTCACCTGCAGTAAAATTCTTTGTATTTTCCCCTCTCTTCCTGCCCTTTCATTAATGAGAGAAGCCAATTCTTTAGAATCAACCGTATGGATCAAGGAAAAAAGAGGCACTGCCATTTTTATTTTATTTTTTTGTAAATGCCCTATAAAGTGCCACTCAGCGGAAATGTCCAGGTTTAAAATCTTCTCCTGTGCTTCCTGAAGATAATTCTCCCCGAATACTTTCAACCCTCCCGCACAAGCAGAGCGAATTTTCTCTAAACTTTGCTTTTTACTCACAGCCACCAGGGTAATATCCTCAAAAGAGCGGCCGGATCTATTTGCCGCCTTGGCAATTCTTTCCCTGACCCTTTTTATATTTTCTAAAATCATCTTTAGGTTTCCCCTCCCAATAACCCTATAAAGCCCCTGAGAAAATACTCTCTAGTGATGATGGGATAGGCTTTACAAGATGGATATCAGCCATTTCCTCAGCAACCTCTTTTATTTTTTCTAAAAAGGACCTAAGGTCCTCATGGGTATGGGCCATTGATAGAGCCCCTCCCCCATGCATAACATATACGCCTTTGTTTAAAAGCCGAAGCCTTAACTCTTTTTCACGTTTTTCAATATCACAGTCCATCTGAAGGGCCCGTGAGTCTTTAACCTCCTGCAGACTTCCTTTGGGGAAATGGGTCATAAATAAAGAACCAAATCCTGTGCATTTCACTGGAATGCCGAATAGAGTAAATATTCTCTCAATCTCTGCTCTCACCCAATTTCCTGTTTTATTTAAAGCCGGATAAATTTCAGCGGCATTCTTCTGTAAATAGTTAAGCATAGCTAATCCGGCAACCATACTTAAAGGCGCACAGGAAAAAGTGCCTCCGCCAATAAGGGTCCTCTTTTCTTTAGGAAGATCAGTTGTAGGACTGCAAAGCTCAAGAATATCCGCCCGCCCGGTAATAGCTCCTATGGGCATACCGCCGCCTAAAATTTTTCCTAAAGTGGTTATATCCGGCATAACGTCATAGAATTCTTGGGCTCCCCCGAGACCAACTCGAAACCCGGTAATAATTTCATCAAAAATTAACAAGGCCCCTATCTTTCGGGTCTCTTCTCTGATTACTTCTAAAAACCTTTTATCAGCAGGGATAAATCCCCCTTCGCCTAATATCGGCTCTATCATGACGGCAGCCAAAGTATTGGCGTTGCGGCGAATTTGATCTACCACCATTTGGGTATCATTAAACCTGGACATAAGAGTATTTTGCACTGCATCATGACAACTTCCCCCTTGCCGGCTATTACTCAACCCCGGATTATCAATTGTTGCCGAATGAGTGCCCGCGCCATGCCACGACCCTTCCATTTTAAGAAACTTATGTCTTCCCGTATAAGCCCTGGCCAGCCTTCGGGCATAAATGACCGCTTCCGTGCCGGAGCAACAAAAACGGACTTTTTGGGCGGAAGGAATGAGTTGCTGCACTAATTCCGCCAATTCGATCTGAAGTTTATGGACAATACCCCATTGGAGGCCGGCCTCAACTTGATTGGCTATGGCCGAGATGACCGGCTCAGGTGTGTGACCTAAAATCTGTAAATAATGTCCCATCCAAAAATCAACATATTCATTGCCGTCAACATCCAGGAAACGAGACCCCTTTGCTTTAGCAATATGAAGAGGATAGGGATAATGATACCGCAGGTTATGACTCACCCCTCCAGCCATAACCTGTTTGGCCCGCTCGAATAATTCAAAAGATTTTGGAGAGCGTAATCGATATTTTTTTTCTTCCGCTTCCAGATTCATTTTTTTTACTCCAATTCCTTTTCAAGTTCAGGAACATCAAGACGCATTCTCCCGGTACAACCGATGACCACAGTCTGCTCCGGGCCAATGAGGCCTTTTTGGGCTAACTTTTCCACTCCTGCTAAAGCTGCCAAAGATTCTAAGCCCGCCTTTCCATGGGGGATCCCGTCAGCATGAAATAATTCTAAAAGCCTGGGGAATTCTTTTAATTCAGTTTTCTTTCCCCCTTCAAAAACATCCTCAAAGGTCACGCCGATTCTGCATAAATGTGGATAGGATTCAAAAATTTTCGGAATGCCTATCCCCAATACATAAGTATCTAACACCGGCACAACCCTTGTGCCCACGGTCCCGTCAACAAGGCCCCTTGAGGCCAATACCATCGGGGCACACCCTGCAGGCTGTATCCCCCCAAGATTAGGGCTCTGGCCATATACTTCCATGCATCCTTTCCAAAAGGAAAAAATGCCCGTACCACTGCCCAAACCCTGTACATACCAATCAGGAATTCGACCAAGGTCCTCTAATACCTCAAGCCCCATAGTCTTCATTCCCTCAATTCTTATCTGATTATAAAACCAATACTCCAGAGGTAAATCCATTTTCCGAGCAAAATCATAAGCTGCAGCTATGGCTTCATCAAAAGTTACCCCACTATAATGAAGTTGCACACAGTCATAATTCACTTTGCCATTGCTGCTAATCAGCCTATTATACAATTCCTCCCACCGAGCCCTGGCATTATTAGGGACAAACATATGAAGCCCCATGCCGCTTATACCAGCTCCCCGGCAATGAGAAATACCACTGTCACCAGTACTGGCCCCCACCAATTCGTTGTATCCCATTTCCTTTAACCGGGAAAAGGTCATAAAGGCTTCCCGGTCCTTAAAGGTTTCAGTGGGTTGCATGGAATCCATTTTCACATATACTTCTGTTAAGCCAAAAGCCTGAGCAATGTTTTTACATTTTATTAAAGGGACCTTTTTAATACCAAGTTCTATGGCATTCTCTAAATCTCTCAAGGGAAGAATTTCATGAAATCGCCACACTGAATCCTTATACTTGGGATCAGGGTAATTGTCCCAATTGACCTCCGGGTATTGAAAGGGCAATAAACCTTCAGCAGAGCAGCTACAATTGCGAATGTGTTTATCAATAATGTATTTTTTACCACATTTCACACACCTGCGATAAAAATAACCAGCCATTTTAATTCTCCTTTCTACCTGGAGCTAATAACGAAAAAAGAGATAGTATTATCCAACCTTGCACGCCCTCTTTTGATAAACACATTCCTCCCAGCGCTCTTTTTGATCACTCTTTTTTTGTATCTTTTTTTCTCTTTTTCTAAATGCCGTACCTATGGAGAAAAGAAATAGTAACCCGGTAAATAAAGCAATTTTTCCATTAAAGGTGGGACCGGCAATGGTGCTGCGTATCTGCCAGCTTTGCACTATCCCTCCCCCTATCAACATACCCAAAAAGGTGATTACTGCATCAGTATTCCCTTACGAGGCCATAATAATTTGGCGAAAAGGGCAACCATTCGCTAAAACAGAAACTCCTCCAACCAAAAACATCCCCAGGAAAGTCCAGCCGTGAGCCAGGTGTGATCCTGGTTGGCCGTTCAGCCCAAGGTGAAAATAGTTAAATCCGAAAGCCATGCCTATGGCCACAAGAAACATGGTCATAATGCCCTTCAAAAGAAAAGTGTCTTTGGCTATGAAAAAATTTCTAAATCCTGCCATCATGCAAAAAGTAGACCTTTGGGCAAACCCGCCAATGATCAAACCCGCCAAAAGGGACATCCAAATTGGAGCATACATGGCTGCAGGCCCTTTATCACCAAAGACAATAATTTGGGGCTTAAAAAGAAGAGCATACAGTAAAAAAAGCATGAATACCGGAAGCATTAATCCATTCGCTGTCCCCACAGACCTTTCTTTCTCCAGGGAAAATCCCCCTCGTAAATATTGCAAAGAAAACCATACCCCTGCGATAAACCCGATGACGGCAAATCCTGCAGTAAGGTCCCCTGCAGATAAACGTAGTACTGACTTTACAGGGCAGCCTATAAAAATGGAGGCCCCTACCATGATGTAAAAGCCCATAAAAAAACGGAGCAAGGCAGAAGGACCCCCTTCTGCTTTAAATCTTTTTCCCAAAAGGGCCACCAAAAAGGCCCCTAATATTAAACCTATGATCTCCGGGCGGATATAGCTCATGCGAAGGTGAGGATGCAACTGCAGTGATCCGGCAATATTTTCCATAAAGCAGGAAATACACAGCCCTGAATTTTTAGGATTTCCCCATACCCCCAAAAGTATCCCGAAGGCCCCGAGAAAAATTCCTGTAATAACTGCCGAATTTGAAAAAAATTTCTTCATTTAGTCACACCCTTGCCCTAATTTTCTTTGCAAAAAGTAAAGATCTTTTAGAAGCTTGGCTACTTTCTCATCATTAGGTTTTAATCTTTTTTCCCTCTGCATCTTAGGGATACCCTTTTCAATTAGATCCCATAAATTAAGATCATTTGAAGCAAATTCCAAAAGATCAGGAGTAGTTTCAATTGTTTGGCGATAAAGAAAAATCGCCTTACCCATATTCCCCTGCTTTGAAAAAATTCGGGCCTTATAGAGTTTAGATTTTGCCGCTCCTTCAGGATCTTTTTCTGCAATTTCCCCTAATCTTTTGAGGGCTTCATCATAGGTTCCTTTTTCTATGAAATCCTCAACTTCTTTGTATTTATTCTCAACTAAAGGTAAGACCTTTTTCTTTCCCTCTGAAATCATCTTTGCCTGAGTCCTTTGCTCCTTGACCATCATGCTTAAGGTGATAATGCTCACAAAAACGATCAGGGCAATACTTACCCTATCCAACCAATCCATTTTATTCCTCCTTCAGAGTTCAGAGCTCAAAGGTTCACTGCTTATGTCACTAAAGGAACCTGTGAACATTTACAACAATTAATACTCTTCGTAAGGAGACATGTTGCAATTTTTGAGCATCTTTCGGATACTATCGTATTCCTTATCTTGCACTTCTACAAATCTCTCAACCCAGACACTTTGCAAAACCTTAAGCACTTCCCCATCAACTAAGGCGGTTTCCTCTTGCGTTATATTGAGTAACAGGTCCGTCACTTTCGTTACTAATTCAGGCTCAACATGCGCCATGGCCGCAAAGGTGCAATAGGGGATAGGATCATTTTCCGAAATAATATTAAAATCGTCCAAATTAATTTTCCCCTCATTGACCATATGGTCAACATCAATTCTTGGGGCTGCGCCAACATCGAAGGCGCCAAAAAGTACCCCATAAATCACCTTTTCATGTTTATAAGCCCCCCAGGGAATATTATAAAAAGCCAAGTCCTCTTCAGGGTCGATCCCATTTTTCAACATCAGGTCATATTGTGAAAGATACCCTAAAGGAGCTAAGGCCGGACCAAAAATCATACTCTTCCCTTTAATATCCGAAAGCTTGGTAATCCCGCTCCCTTTCCTGGAAATTATAGTCCCGGCATCATAGTTTTTATATCTACCCCGCACTTCCCCGGCTATCAGAGCGGCATTATATTTTTCTTTAAATATGACATATAAAATAGAATTAGTATGGGTAAAATCCACTTCCTTTTTTTGAACGGCATCTTCAACATTTGCGGTATTAATATAGATAGACTCAATAGGTCTTTCTAATTTCTCTTGCAAATAAGCGCTAATAGGTTCAAAACGACTTTTACTTTCAGGCAAGCTATTGCAAATCATGTAGCCAATTTTTATTGGCTTTTCCGAGGCGCTCTCTTTTTTTTGGCAGCCAGACCAAATAAAACAAATAAATAATAAGGTGAAAAAGATGGCTTTTTTTCTTTGCATAAGGTCCTCCATCTTTCTTGCGAACGAAATAAAATTCAAAAAAATTATATTAATTTGGTAAAGACCATCGAATTACTTTTTCTTTTTTCAAAAAAGCCTTTACAGCAACCTTTCTGTTCTTTTCCTGTTCAAGTGCCGCTAAGGTTTGATTGGATACCTTTCTCTTTAGTTTATTGATCAATCTTGGCAACACCGGAAACCGACTTAACACCTCTCGCCGTGCCACGCATACTGCTTGATTAACAATACTGTTCATCCATTCAGGCAAGTCTTTATTTGATAAAGGCTTATCATACCCGAAAGGTTTTAACCATATAAGAGAAAACTTTTTAGCAAATAAATGTTTAACTGTAGAATAGGCTTTCTCATTTTGAATTTGATTATTTCCCCCCTTATAAACATGCATTAATCCTGTGCAAACATAATCTATATAAAGATCCAGTTCCCCTTTTTCTATTGCCTGACGACATTCTTCAAGACTTTTAAATTCCACGATATTTATCTTAGTGCCGGTACTCTCACTGATGAGAGTTGATAAAACCTCAGCCATTACCTTTTGATCTTCATCAGCCGTGACCCCAAGGAGGAGGAGCCGCCCAATACAGGCCCCGGTAATTGACGGGATAGCTGCTTTTAAAAATAACAAAATAATCAGACAAGAAAGGATTCTCTTTGGCATATCTATTTTTCCTTTTTCAGTCTTTATAGGCCCTTGTTCTGAAAATCAATTCTTTCCATTCACTTATAGAAAATAAAAAGTGAATTCATTACTTCCGAAGCCATTTAAGCCACCCAAAATACGGCAATAATCCCCGGAAGGCCCCTTTGCAAAGATGATTGACCACAGAGATGGGGATCTCATCCTGCAGTATAGTAACATTATTGAACCGGACCCCATATTTTTGGGCCACTTGGTTGGCCGCCCCTGTCCAATCACCATTTGTACCGTCTTGTGGACCAGCCACAATAAGCAAGCTTTTTCCACTATCATGAAAAGCATAGACATCTGCAATTTCATCAGAAGAAAAAGGAACATCATCCACTTGGCCGGATAAAATCCACAACTGATCATAATGCTCTAAAATCTGTTTAGTCAGAAAAGGCACAGCACTTCGCGCAAAGATATCCACCTCGAACTTGGCCTCTTCCGAAAGGATTGATTGCAGCCCTTCTTGAAAAAATTGATTATTCATCCCTCGATCCACATAGGTATTGTAAACAAGTATCCGGTTTCCTTCAGCATGATTTGAAGTCTCTTTTAACCAAAGAGCAATATTTTTAATATATTCCTTATTCCCCTCAATTTTCAGTGAATCATTTAAAAAACGACTCCAGCCGGCATCAAAGACAATCCCTCCTTCAGTTCCCTCTATATATGCTTCACTATAGGCTACAATGGGCTTTTTATCCGGAGCAACCGCTATTTGTATTAAGTCATTTGACTTTGAAATGATAGCTGATTTTCCTCCAGCCAAAGACGACACATTAGACAGCATGGGGCTTTGAAGATTAACATGGGGCACAAATAAAAAATTCCCTAGAGTATAGGAAAAAAAGAGCGTACCTATTATACTGATGGAAAGATAAAGAACAAATACCTTTTTTTTAAACATGCTCCACAGCAAAATCATGGCAGGTATTGCCGTCACCGGACCTCCAATTAAAAAGGCCAGAGCGGCCCGATTATCAATAATACCCGACAATGAAGCTTTAATATGAAATAGTATGCTTGAAGCGCTGATTTGATGCAGGAATATCGGTATACTCCCGAAGGTTACCCATACAGGGCTTAATTTCCCCCCTTGGCCGAATAGATTATAGATATAAGAAGAGGGAATGTACCTTTCTATAATACAGCCCACAATAATCCCCACTAAAACATATTTCCCGATCAACCAGAGCATTTCGTAAGTTTTCGCCCAATAAATAATAAACTTATTTTTGGTTTTCCTGGCGATTTTGTTACTGAATTTTTCATTACACGTGCACCGCAGGCGCTCATCCGGATAATCATGATCATGAAAATCCCCATCAGGAATTTGCTCAAGAAATAAACCGGAATCCTCAAACCCTCTCTTACTTAGCCAATGAGTAATACCTCCTGCAAGGACCCCCATTAGAAAAGCGGTAATTACCCGGACAATCGTCCATTGAACACCTAAATCATTGAGAGTGAGAAAAAAAGCAGTTGGGCTCATCAAAGGAGATGAAACTAAAAGCGCCATGGCAGGGGCTAATGGAAGTCCCGCAGCCAACAGAGCAACCACTGTAGTTAATATGCCGCATGAGCATAATGGGCTAAATACGCCAATAAAAGCGGATAAAAAAATACTGAAAACCCCAAACCTGGTTAAAATCTTTCGAAGACGTATGTGCAATTTATAGGTCCTAATATAGCCGGCAATTAAGATACCAATGAAAAAGTAGAGAAATACTTCTTTTAGTTCCATAAAAATACCGGCTCGGCCGGTAAATAAAATCCGGATTTCACTAAAGAAGGAAAAAAACATCGCCTCACGATGATGAATCCAAACATGCCACAAAACAAGAAGAAGCCCAAGGAAAATCAAAGAAAGCAATGTTCTGTTGACTGTCTTTTTTGTTTTACTGTGAAGTTGACATTCTTCTTTTCTTTTCATCTTGTTATCCTAGATATGATTTTATTGAGGGGAAAAGAATTGTTATAATCAAGATTTGGTTAATTAAAATTTTTACTCCCCCCCGGGAATAGTTTTTATTATATTTATTGCAATATTCATGCCTAATATGAAAAAAATTTAAAACATTATACCACTCTTTTCCAAGAAGGTCATCTCTATAATGAGGGAGGCCGAGTGTATATTTTTTCATATAGTGTAAATAAATCTGCTCAATAAAAACCACATAAATTGCCAAAATTTTAAAAAGCATGTCCAAAAATAGCACTGCCGTTTTTCCTTAATGCACTATGTACAAGTATTCCTCTTTTCTATAGAATAGCAAATAAAAAAATTTTCTAAGTTTTGCTTTTCACCTTTTATTTTTTACTGATGTATCGTTTGTAGAAATGCATCAAACAATAGATTAAAAAAAAACACATTGTCGGTACAAAAGACTTTACAAAGATTAAAACAAAGTGTATAATCCGCATTACTTATTTACGTCCCTATCGTCTAGCCTGGCCAAGGACATCGCCCTTTCACGGCGGTAACGGGGGTTCGAATCCCCCTGGGGACGCTTTTCTTTTTTCAATATTTTCAATTAGTTACAAATTGTCCCCCTTCATTTATTGAGGCCCCAAAGAGGCCCCAGCTATATTTTACCTTCCTTTTATTACTGCTACAAATCTGTTCAAATTTCATAAAAATTCCAGGAAGACTTTACACTTGTGAGAATACTTACACACTATACTTTTATCATTTTAGGGGAGGAAAAAATCTATGCCTTTAACATCACTTAAAACGTCAGTCATCCATGATAAAATTCTTGCAGTTTTATGTGAGGAAACACCTTTTCCCCTGTTCGAGTTAGGCATGGCGCAAAAGAGGCTTAAATCTATTGATAAGCTCCTCTCATGTATCAACAGGGCATGGGAGACCCAAAGGCCATTGAGTGTGATGGTGGATATTCTGGTGGGGGATGAGTCATGAAATACACTTACACAAACTCCACGGTCGGAATAACAAGCCGCACTGTTGCTAGTACGGGTAGCGAGGGAATAATTTACTACATAGCTCAAGCCTCACCTATCACAGGGAAATGTTCTGATCAAAAAATATTAATTGAGGTGATGGAGAAATTTGTGAATTCATTGAAAGACCGTGGCTTCAAAATACCAGAAGATCCCATTATTGAAGTGTATGAAGGAGTAAACAGTTCGTTTGATGAGGTACTTCAATTCATACGTGTTCCCGTTTTCGTCGAGAATAAAAGCCCTGTGCGGCCGAAAACCAATTTTTTCGACAAACACTCGCTCAATTAAAAAAAGGAACTTCCAAACCTTTAATTAGGCAAGCGGAACAAACGGGACTGTTTGTTTTTTTTGTGCCGGTAAAATCCATAATCCAGATCGAGATTATATTGTTTTTTTAAATTTTTCACAGAATTACTAAAAATGGAGAATATTAAACATGAACATAGCAATAGACACAACAGGGATAATAGGAGCACTAACAACCATAAGTTCATATTACT
>JAUWIR010000126.1 GCA_030605265.1 Pseudomonadota bacterium
CGTGGTTCTTTTTTATTTTAGCAGCAGCGAACCTTGATCAATATCTTCGCAACTCATCACTTTGGCTTTTTATAGGTTTCTTATGTGCTACGATTTCATTGATTTTTTTTGATTATTCCCAGGAAAAAATTCATTGGCTTTGGTATGGCTTTAATGTAGTTTATATAGTGATTACTTTTTCTTGTTATTATTTTTCTCTTAATAGAGAAGACATTATTCTACTTTACCTTGCAGGAATATTAGCTACATTTTTAGATTACAAAAAAAGCGGAAGCTATAAAGCGATAATTCAAAAAAATTTAAATATTTGATCCCCCTAACTTGGGATAGAAATGCGGCGCGCGCAACATTATGGTAGTAATTCGGAGGCAGCTTATTCTTCTCCCTGAAAATTGCGCCACCTCTAGCACCTCCAGGTTGGTTTTTGATTAGCGGGATACCGAAAAACCCGCGATTTCCCCTTACTACTCTAAACATCCACGTTTCCGCAAGCCCCCCTTTTCATCCCGGACGGTCGGATTTCCCAAGTCCCGGTTGGCGACCATGACATTTCCCCTAACAGCCTTCCCTATGCAGCGGAAGCTTAAGCCCTTGCCCACATACACCCCTCACTACACGGTTTACTGCTTGGCTCGCAGCAGGAACTTAACCATCTTTATCAGGCACTGTGTCCTGCGATGGTGTCATTCTACTACCGCCATGGCCGAGAGCCACTTTGCCCACAAAAGACGTTACCTCTTGTGGCGTGCCATCTTGTGTCACGTCAGAAGGCATTACCCCTCCTTCATCGCTCATACTGGCTCATGGGCCAGACCAAAATCCTCCCACCTCCTTCAGCTTTCGCCTAGTCAGTGAGTCTTTGCAGGTTGTTGCAAGTCCCTGCTGGAAGTTGGCCCTTCCCGACGTTATCTCTGCAGGTCTTTCATTGGATGCCTGGACCCCTACCCCGGTGGGTTTCTATGGTGCTTTCTCCCGTTTCTTCCCATAAAACATCGGCCTTCCCCACGTTGTGACTGGGTCGGCTTTCCCACAAAATTTCCGTACAGCGACTTCAGTACGGAGCATCTTCTCGGAGCTGCAGCCATTCACTAATGTTCAGGCCTCCAACTTTGCTCGCCACTCTGATCGCTCCTACCAATACAGCACAATGTCCATATAGCAGCTGTGGCTTATACTTCCGAGCAGAACACGAGTCGTTACCTTCCCGTGCATCGGATATACTAGCCGTCCGAACCGGGCAATTGACGGCAGGGGACTTTCACCCCATTAAACCTGCAGCCTTGTCGGCTGCTCCCACGACAATAGGCAATATTGTTAAAAAGCGCTTATGCAAACCTTATAATAAAAGACCTGACCCTTAAATTTGTTAATAAAAGACCTGACCCTTAAATTTGTTAATAAAAGACCCCAAAAACACCCCCATAGTTTCACAGAATTCTTATTCACATACATCAGGAATAAGCCCAGCATCATATTCGGCTATTTTTAACGCATCAAATATATCCACAACTCCGTTTTTATCTACATCTCCGCATAGGGGGACAATGCCTGTTCCGCTTAATGATACGTTAAGTATTGGGGTATCTGGGTCATCCGATGTTATCTCCAAGGTCGCAGATTTTATGCCTTCAGAGGTAGGGGAAAAGGTAACTAAGACGGCACAGCTTATTCCTCCTTGAGCTATGGTTGGCGTAAGGTTTGGACATGTGCCTGCAATCAGATCAAACATGGAGCTATCCTCACCTGTTAACACCATAGAGCTTATCACCAAATCTTTTGTCCCATTATTGGTTATGGTCAAGCTCTGGGCTGATGAGGCGCTTCCTACATTTACATTGCCAAGGTCGTAAGTGCCCGGCGAGACCGAAATATCCGAATAATCCAATGGCCCATGTCCGCTTCTAACGGCCCGCACATAAAAAGGACTCGTCTTAACGCTGTCGCCGACGCCGACGTAGCGGTTGTAGAAATTCACGTGCCAGGCAATGACGTTATCGGCGGCGTAGGTAGTAGACGACCAATAATTGGACGACTGCGTGTCTGGAAATGCAGTGGTGTCATCAATGGCAGGATTATAGTTTGTATAATCCACAATGGACTGCAATTCATTCCTGTTTGGCAGGCGCCAGTCATCGTATCCGGCAAGGTTCAGGGATTCACAATAGTTGAGCGATGCCTCCCAGTCCCTACCGCCTGCTGTTTCCTGCTGCCACATGAGACTTGTTTCCGTATCGGTGACAGTGCCGTCACTGTTCACCACAAAGGCGGAAAAGGCGATTTTTGATAAGAACAAGACAAATATGGATAGTATCATTATTAAAAAAATTTTTCGCATCTTAATTCTCCTTTTGAATAATGCCATGTTAATGACCAATATAAACTCATTATGGATGTGCATTGGCCCTTGATTCATCATGTGTAATCCTGTAAATCTCCCTCACATATCGGTCTTTCAGCAATCTGCCCTGCATCCCTTCATAAATAATGGCCACATCCCTTTTAAGTGAAAGCGCGCTTGACAGGTACCCGGCCTTCAGCCATACAGGAAAACCCACAGCATAACTCATGCCGCGAAAATCTTCTTTTATCGCCAGTTTAAGGGATGGGGCAATGAAAAGGGCATCTTCATTATACACCACAAAATACCTGCCTACCTTTACAAACAGGATAGTGTCTGTGAGCCTGTGTTTGAAAAAGTTGACCTGAGCGTACAATGAAGGAAATGAGCCTTTATGCTTAAAACAGCCAAAAATCCTTTTGATATAGTAGATAAAATACTCTTTCAGCCATGCCTGCTTTATGAAGAGGGTATTGATAAGGTTGAAGGTGGCTGCATGCCTGAAATGGCACCTTTTTATCTCAATCTGCGGCTTTATATGCAAGGCGAGCCTTTCCATGAGAAATGCCTCTATTTCCTCTTCCCATACAATCAATTCCTCCTTTTTTTGCGAAAGCAGTATCAGGTCATCCACATAGCGCATATAAAAAGGGCATTTAATCGTGTGCTTTATAAATCTATCCAATACATTAAGATAGACATTCGCAAAAAAACGGGAGGTAAGGTTCCCTATGGGCAGCCCCTTTTCAGGAGGCATCTTGAAAAGGGTTTTGTGAGGCGGCATCTTATCCAGGATTGCAGGATCGCCTTTAAATACATAATCATCTACACAATTATGGAAAATGACACGATTGATCAGATAAAGAAGGGCATTGTATTCAGGATGCACTTTTTCTGTAAGCACCCTTTCAAATATACCGAACAGTATATTCTTATCTATGCTCATGAAAAAGGAACGGATATCGAGCTTGAGGAAATATGCGGGCAGGTTTTTGTTTCTTGTGACCTTGAGCATGAACCCTTGAAGCCTTTTCACGGCCGCATGTGTGCCTTTGCCTTTTCTTGAGGCATAGGAATCATAGATAAACCCGGGCTCCAAAATCTTTTCCAGCTCGCGGACAATGAGATGATGAACAATCCTGTCAGCAAAATCTGCTGCAAATATCTCCCTGAGCTTTGGTGTGGTGGTAATAAAACAAACAGAGCGGGATGGCTGGTACGTACCCTTTTGTAATGCTAAGGTCAGGTTGAATAGATTATCAATAAGATTATATTCGAACCTGAGCGCATTTATCGTACAGCGTTTCCTTTTGCGGCAGTCCAGGTATGCCCTGTAAACCGATTCAAAGGAGTGCAGTGAACATTTTCCGCTTCTAACGGCCCGCACATAATAAGTATTTGACTTATTGTTGTTGTTGACGTTGCCGTTGTTGAAATTCACGCGCCAGGCGTTGTCGTTATTGTTGGCGTTGGTAGTAGACGACCAATAATTGGACGACATCTCACCCCTCCACTTTCCGGCTGTACACCATCAGTAAACAGTGAAAAACAGCCCACTGGGCATTAAAAATGGTAATGACTGTAATCAAATACTGCCACCAGAATATATAATACCCTGCATAATAATGCCTTTACACATATATAAAGGCGGAAGGGGCGCACAATGTTCATCAGCACACTCATTTATCCATCCTTTCGGATGGGCGATGATTCCGGCTTTTCTTACTGCTCTTTAACCACCCCTCGCTCTGTTTGCATAAAATCACTGCAAAACCTGATGCCCGTTGAAAGGATTTGAAACTCTGAAATGCCCCGGCCTCTTTTGCAAACACCAGCAGGACCTTGAGCATTTCGCATCTTTCTACAAGTTCACTTAGTGTTCGCTCTTTAATCTATAGCAGAATTCGCCCTGATTATCAAAAGGAAAATCTCACGTGCACTCTCACGTATATCAGATCCAATAGTATATTTGTTGTATCTGCTGAAATTCTTCACTGTATCCTGCAAACAGATATTTAATTCATTGCCTTCCTGAATTTGGGCAAATGTTCATATCGTGCCATTAATATGCTCCACAATTGAAATTATCAAATAATCAAATTACCAAATAACCAATCATTGTCCGCTACTAACGGCCCGCACATAACAAGTATGCGTCTTATCGTTGTGGCCGACGCCGCCGTAGCCGAAATACACGCGCCACGCGTAGTCGTCACTGTTGACGTAGGTAGTAGACGACCAATAACCGGCCCCGCGCGTTTTGGGGAAATAGTTTGTATTAATAGCAGGTACAGATGTCCTCCCGCTGTTTACAATAAAGGAGAGTTCCTTTATCGTTGGCATACGCCAATCGTTGAATCCTCCAAAATTTGCATTATTTAATGCGTTAATGAATACTGACTGTGCTTCATACCAGTTATAAGTATTATCCCTATCATGAATCGATCCGTCATCGGACTTTACCTCCCAAATGAGGCCCGTGACATTATCCCTGACCATTGCCCACAAGGCGGCATCAGCAGTCAGATCATATCCATTGCTATTCAGCTTTATATAGGATTGGGTATTGATGTCATAATCAGAGTCCTCGCCAAAAGTATCGGTATGGGACTGGGTTTGCCCGGTGTCAGGGACAGGTCCGGCAAAGGCAATGAAAGAGAGTGAAAAGAAAAGAATTACTGTAAGTAATAAAGTTTTTCTTATTAGCTGCATTTTATATCCTCCTTTATGATATTCACCTCATGCTTAAGTAGTTAAAAATATAATATAAAACTAATATATCCTTTACTCACAAAACAACCCAATCGCCTCCTTTCATAAAATTAAAATTACAAATAAGAAAGTGCTCATCAGAGCATGATGAAATTAAATATTAAATTATGAGAGTATCAATAAAATCATAATTTTTTCAAAGTTGATAAGAAATAGATTAGCGTTAAATTCAGAGATTGATAAGGAATTAATTTTCTTTCATTGCAATATAATACTATAAAATTTATAAAAATACAAATAATTTAGCCTCATCATACCTACCGGAATTTATCCTTTTCATTACCTTTTAAAGTATGATAATATTACAGTCATTGTTTATTTATACTCTGGAGTACTTTTCCGACCTCCAAAAAAAAGCAGCAAAACAAAGGCTCCAATGAATCTAAAAATTGCGGAGGAAACCTTATTGAAAAAATACACCAGGAAAGAATTTCTAAAAAGCGGTTTACGCGCTGCTTGTGGTACAGGCTTTCTTCTTTGCCCCCGGTATTTCGTATTTGCTCAGTCTACATCTCCCCCTGCTGGTCCGCATCGTAAAGAGGCCTTCTTTTATAAAAAACTGGAAAAAAATCAGGTGCAATGCCAAACCTGCCCCCATGAGTGCCTTATCGATTCGGGAGAAAAAGGGACTTGCGGCACAAAAGTGAACAGTAAGGGCACACTCTATTCCGTCTCTTATGGGAACCCCTGCACTGTGCACGCAGACCCGGTGGAAAAAAAACCGCTTCTTTCATCTGGGGACTCGGGCCTTTTCCCTGGCTGTAGCTGGCTGCAATTTAACCTGCTTGAATTGCCAAAACTGGGAAATCGCCCAAACAACCCCTGATAAGACCCGGAATATGGACTTATCCCCAAAGCAGATCATTCAATTGGCCAAAAAATACAATTGCCGCAGCATTGCTTTCACCTATTCCGAAGCAACCACTTTCTATGAATATATGTTTGATATCTCAAGCCTAGCTCATGATGAAGGAATAAAAACTATTTATGTAAGCAATGGGTATATTTCTGAAAAAGCCCTTTTAAAACTTTGCAGTGTACTTGATGCAGGCAGTATCAATCTAAAAAGTTTTTCCGATGAAATATACTGGAAACTGAACGGCTGTCACCTGGAACCTGTATTAAACACCCTAAAAACCCTACACCAACAGGGAGTCTGGTTGGAAATTATCAATTTAATTATACCCACTTACACTGATGATTATGAAATGATTAAAAAAATGTGTAACTGGATTACTAAAAATATTGGGCCTGATTATCCTTTACATTTTTCCAGATTTTTCCCAAAATACAAGCTTACCAAACTGCCTCCCACCCCTGTTGAAGTATTACTCAAAGCCAAATCCATAGCGAAAAAAGAAGGTCTTCACCATGTTTATGTGGGAAATCTTCCTGGAGAGTGCGATAAAGTAATCTGTCCCAATTGTCAAAAAGCAGTCATTAAAAGAAGAGGATATTCTCTTCTTTCAGTAGATATAAAAGAGGGAAAATGCCGTTTCTGTAATCAAGCCGTTACAGGAAGATGGGAAATAAAAATATAAAACCACAGAGATATTCTCTATGTTCTGTGGTTAAATTTTTAAAATAAGGAGATAGAAATGAAAAATGTATTTTTCTTTAGTTTTTTCTTCTTACTTTTATTTATTATTTCAAATTCTTGTCATGCCAAAGAAGATCCTCATCATAAAGAGGGAAAAAAGATCAGACATCCGGTTGTAGCTGGACAATTCTACCCTAGAGAAAAAAATACTCTCACTAAGATGATTGATGCATTCTTTCAGGAAGCAAAAGGAGGGCCGTTAACTAATATCAAAGGCTTGGTCTCACCCCATGCAGGGTACATTTATTCCGGGATTGTTGCTGCTTCAGGATATAAGCAGGTAAACCCCGCCACAAATACTGTGATTGTACTTGCCCCCAGCCATTCCGTGGGAATAGCCAAGGCTTCAATCCCTGAGGTGGATTATTATGAAACCCCGTTAGGTACCATCCCCTTATCACCAATAGCAGCTATCCTGCGACAACAAAAATTATTCTCCCCTGTGCCGGCAATGCATCAAAGAGAGCATTCTCTAGAAGTACAATTGCCCTTTTTACAAAAAATATTAACAAATTTTGAATTAGTCCCTATCATAGTGGGCCAGATCAGAGCAAAACTGATTGCCGAAGCCCTTTTGCCCCATATCAATGAAAATACCCTCATAGTGGCCAGCTCTGACCTTTCTCATTACTATTCCTATAATCAAGCCGTAGGATTAGACAAAATCTGCACACAGGCCATAACCAACCTCAATTTTGGAAAAATGGACGAATGTGAAGCTTGTGGAAAAATCCCGGTGATGGTGCTTATGGAAATAGCCAAACAAAAAGGATGGCAAGGCCACCTACTTGATTATCAAAATTCAGGGGATACTTCAGGAGATAAAAGCCAGGTGGTGGTTCAAGATAAAAAGCCCCTTGGTTTCAATATACTCTTTCATCCTATTAAGTTGTTAAAAACATTGTTAAAAGAAAACGTAACCCGGAAGGCTTAGCCTTCTCAGCGGCTGTAGGCATTTTTTTGGGCGTATTACCGCTGATTGCTATTCATTCCCTGGTGATCATCTATGTGAGCACACGTTTACATTTAAATAAAGTTATGGATGTCAGCATACAAAATTTAGCCATGCCGCCTTTTATGCCGGTAGTTTGTATTGAACTGGGGTACTATCTGCGGCACGGCAGTTGGTTAACGGATATCTCTTTTCAGGTTGTTTGTAATCAATTGACTGAAAGGTTGTGGGAATGGCTTTTGGGGTCGATTATTATCGCACCGGCAGCAGCCATTTTGGTAGGGATGATTATTTTTTTTATAGCAAGAAATTTACAAAGAACAGCTTCATAGAGTTCTGAGTTCTGAGTTCAAAGTTCAGGGTTCAGGGTTCTGAGGTGGTCTTATTATCAATGAAAGTGGCGGCTGACAAATATATAATTGATGTATCCAATGTAGTATATCCCCTTTATCAAAAGGGAGAGACAAAATGCCAACAGCTCCAAAAGTGGGTGCAAAACTATGCTTCCCTCCTTGAGAGGTATGTACACCACTATCCATATCAATGTTTTTTATTTTATGATGTCTGGAAAGAAGAGCCCGATAGCTGATAGGAGCTGATAGCAGGAAATTCCTTTTGAAGTCGAGATTGTCATATGGGAGATTAATAGAAAAATTAGAAGAACTATAACGATAAATTATAACTAAATTTTTAATATAAAAGAAATGAGTTTCGCCGGGTGGGAGTATTTTTTTGATCAGCAATGAGTAGATAAAATAATGGCAGAATTCAAAAAAATCGACTAAAATAGTCGAGACTACTAAGGAGAAAAGCATATCCTCGCTGCCGAAGAAAGAGTGCCTTGAATTTTTTGAGAGCTTTTTTGTTGATGAGCCGGCATACCAAAAAAACCACAAGGTTGGCCTTTATCAATGCAGACTGGCGGGATTTTCAGAATAAACCGCTGGTTGATGAAAACCGCGAAGACTCTATTCTGATAGACGATTATCTCAAAATCCTTAATAAAAGCGGTTGGCAGCACACCCACATTATTTATGCCCCTTTGTCATCAGAACGTTTCACTGCCGGCGTTGTCTCCGCTATGCAGAAAAAGAGAATCCTTGGAGTTACCAGCAGATATGTAATCTTTTTAAAAAAGGGGTGAGGAGTATAACCTTGCGCTCTGCCGGAATTGGAGCCGCTTTCCGATGATGGGCTTCGCAAACAGTTTAGAGGTAAGGATAGTATAATAAAATGGGCCAAAACAAGAAGGGTAATTTTTACAAGTATTGGGGCAAAGCGCAGTCTGAAAATGAGGAGGAGATTAGATATCATCTCTTGCCCTACCACTGCCTGGATGTGGCGGCAGTGGGATGGATTTTGCTCAACCCGGGAAAACCGCTTTGCCGGCGGTTGGCAGCACAGCTCGGGGTTGCACCGGTATGGCTGCGGGACTTTTTTGTCTTTTGTCCCCAGGGCCAGCCCTTGCCATTGGAGCTGCCTTATTTGTTTGTTGGCTTGGTTGTAATTATTCATCATCCGCACAGAGTAGAGAAAATGACCATCGTCATCAATATCTTGGTATCCTCACCGATGATCAGGCACATCAGCTCATTTCCTTCGGGTTTACCGAGGACCTTTCACCCGGCTTAGTATCAATGCTGTTACATCGAACCGGCAGACATCCCTACCTACTGCAAGGTCTGTTGGAAAACCTGTGGGCTCATTTAGCCGAAATTGTGTTATTGGTATTACACCTAACCCTGAAAAAATTGAGTACTATCTAAAAAATTCTCTTATGCTGGTTACAGCACTTAATAATAAAATTGGTTATGATAAAGC
>JAUWIR010000312.1 GCA_030605265.1 Pseudomonadota bacterium
CCCCCACAAGTCGCGGTCCCGCCTTAAGAACCGGGATACCCGGCGCCGCGGCCGGACGGCGAGGATCAATAAGAGCTGTATCCCCCATAAGGAGAGGTGCCGCCGTAATAAGAGCTATACCCGGAGGAACTGCTATAAGGCGAGTAACCATAGGAACCCGAGTAAGGAGAATAGCTTGAATAACCGGAGTAGCTGGAATATGGGTAGTAAGAGTATTGCTCTGCATTCTGCGCGAAAGCCTTTTTTGAAGACAGCAAAGTGCCTGAAGCGAGCAAGGCAAAGCCAAGGAAAATAAAAGTAAAGAATAAAGATTTTTTCATTTTTTAACCTTTCTGTAAGTAATTTTCAAGAAACCTTTTGATTTAAGATAATTAAGAAAGATAGGCTGTCTTAGTCACGGATATTCATGAAAGTGTTTATTAAAATACATGTAATCACCCCCCCCAAAGTAGTGAAATATAACTATTGATTTCCATGCAATTTTTCTCTATATAACTGCAATCTCTATACCAACGATTGGGACTAAGGGATTTTCGACACGATAGTTTATTTTTCATATAGTTAGATGATAATATTTCTCAGTTTGGCAGTGAAGATGCTTGCAAGGCACCAAAGAGATGTGAAAATATATTCTTAGTATGAAAAGTATTGCATTACGAGGTGGTTTATGAATAAACTATCACATTTTCAGCAGGTGCGGATTTTTTTAAGGATGAACCAATTATTCAATATTTAATAATAGTAAAACTAAGAAAAGAATTTAAGATATAGATGTGATTATTGGGAGAGTAAATTTTTATAGACTTTGAGATATTCGGCTAAGGCGCAGACCCACTTTCGCCCCCCGGTCTTCTTCATTTGAGAGGTATTGATATTTTGGTGAAATTGTTTATTCATGGCCACTTTTAAACACTTTCCGGTTAAATCGGATATATCGCAGGGTTTAAGGGAGAAACTTGTTTTTTTATCCATTACCAGCTCACGAAGTCCCTCTTTTCCACTGGTTAAAATAATTTTATTATCAGTTGGTGTTTTTAAGGGTTGCTGAAAGATAGAGTCCCCTTTATTATTTGCCGATAATTTGGGAAATACTAAGATGTCAATCAGTGAATAATACCTCTGAAAATCAGTTTGATTCACCTGCCCTATATAAATGATATGGCCTGAAATATCTTTATGAGATGAATTGATTTGTTGTTTTTTCTCTTGGTCAAGCAATAACAGTTTCGTTTTGGGAATTTTTTTCCGAATTTTCAATAAAGCTTCCAATAGATGGTTCACTCCTTCATGATGAAAGAAAGATCCCATAAATCCCAGGATCGGGCTATTTTGAAGATCGTATTTATTTACAATATGTTCATCTTTTTTATTAAATTGTAACAAAGGGGCATCCTCTCCTGAAGGGATCAGAAAAATTTTATCTTCCGGCACACCCCGGTTAATAATTAATTGACGGGCCTTTTTTTCCTTTACGATTAATGCTCCTGCGGTTTGATAGAGAAAGGCTTCTAAATAGTCATTTATGCCATGAATAAGGGGTATCATAGCTTCTTCATGATTTACTGAAGGAACATGGGTAATATCTCTGATTTCGTAAAGAATGGGGATATGTTTTTGTCGGCATATCTGTATTGAGGCAATTCCATTGAGTGCGGGAGAATGTACGTGAACCAGGTCAATTTTATGACTTTGGACTACTTTACAGATCATTTTCTCTATGGAGCGAATCCAGATTTTTTGTTGTTTTAATGGACAGCAATTTTCTTTTTTTTCATAATCTTGCGGTAAAACACTTCGATAGTGATAAATTCCTTCAATCAACTCTACCGGATTGGAAATAGTTTCATGCCTCGGTGAGGTAATAATATAAGGTTTGATGCCAAGATCTTTTTGCAGTTTTATGATGTAGCGGGTTTTGAGACTGTAATCAGTGAGATAGGGAAGAGAATGATCCAGAATATGTAAAACTTTCATTTAAAGGCCTTTTTTTAGTATTTAGTAGGTGTTGTTTTTTAGGTATTGTTTTTAATGCATATCTCTATTAATTACTTATCGGATAATTGGACAAAGAACATCAAAAGGCCAATAATTTATCGCATCAAAATACATTTTTTCGAAAATAATCCTATATTTATAAGAAAATATGCGTTATTTTTAATGCAAAAAAGTAGAAATATTAATGATTTTTTGAATATATTTTGAATCAATATTGCTTCTTTTCTCGTTCTTCATACGATAAAGAGACTTAGAATGAATAACTATTCTTTAGAACAGGAAAAAGAGAAAAGAATGAAAGTAGAGAATCAGTCACCTGAAAATCAAAATTGGGAAAAGCCGTTTAATAAGGAATTTTGTCTTGGATCTTGTTGCATAATTCAGAAAAAGCGTCAACCATTACTGGCGGGTTTTTTGAATATTTTAGTGATTGGCTTAGGACAAATATATAATGGTGAATTGAAAAAGGGAATTTTTTATTATTTAGGTTCTTTGTTAATTAGCTTGATTACTGCTATTTTGATTTTGTTTCTTCCTTTTCCTTTAAGTTTTATTCTTTTCTTTTCCTTGGGAATATTTTATTTTTTTTTCGTATTTTGGGTGAGTTGGAAGTCCGCAAAAAATAAAGGAGCGTCTTACTATTTAAAGCCCTGTAATAGGTTGTATATTTATATATCTTTTGTCTTTTTTTCCTGGTATATCATAAACCCTATTGTTTCTCAATTTATAAAAAATAACATTGTCCACGCTTACAGAGTGATAGCAACTTCAATGGTCCCTACGATTTTTGATGGGGACCACATATTAGTAAATGAATTGGTTTATAAATTTTATCCTCCCCGCCGGGGAGATGTCGTTGTCTTCAGATACCCGAAAAATGAGAATCAATTTTTCATTAAAAGAATTATAGGCCTCCCTGGTGAGACGATTTATATTTGGCAAAAGGAATGTATTATTAATGGCCAAATACTTGAAGAAGAGTATATTATTCATGCTAGCGATAAGGAGGTTAGCCCTGAATTAGATAATTTTGGCCCCATTAAGCTTTTACAGGGTTCATATTTTATGATGGGAGATAATCGCGATTGGAGTTTGGATAGTAGAGCTTTTGGTCCGGTCAAGGAAAATAAAATTTTAGGTAAAGCCTATTTGATTTATTGGTCAGGGTCCCTCAATAATCAAATTTTTTGGAAGCGGATTGGGAAAAATATTGAATAAAGGGTATTGAGGAAAAGAGGAACGTGGAGTTAATTTTTTTCTAAAAATTTTACGATCATTTTTTTCAGTATTGGAGGGTTAACCGGTTTGGTAATATATTCAAGCGCTCCATTTTTCATAGCATGCAGATATGAATTCACTTCTCCCACTGCGGTCATCATGATGATTCCAATGTCGGGATATTGATGTTTCACTAACTCTAATAGTTCTAAGCCATTGATATTGGGCATTTTTAGGTCGGTAATAATTAAATGGGGGCCTTCATCTGCAATGATATTCAGTGCCTCCTGACCATTATTGGCCACAAGTACATCATACCCTTCATCTATGAGAATATCTTGCAAAGTAATACCCATATTTACATTATCATCAACAATCAATATTCGATTTTTTTTCATCATTCCCTGACTCTTTATTTATTGATAATATGAAAATAAATGTACATAATTTATTTCCTTATTCTTATCGGAAAACTCTTATTACATCTCCTGAATATTTTAATTATAAGGAAGAAGCACAGGGTGAATGATTGAGTAATTGAGGATATTATATCGTTTTTTCTATATCAAAGGGGTTAATAAGTTTGCCTGAGGAGAACGTATATAATCCTTGACGAATTATCTGAAGATTATTTTCAGTACGATTGAATAGGCCCTTATAGAAAAATTCCAGTACAATAAAGGGGTTGACATTTTTATCCAGAGACATTTCCAGAGCGTGATATTTATCATTTAAACAATGAATAGAGTAAATAAAGGGGCGCATATTAATACGTTTTGAAGAGCCTTTTTTTACTTTTGTCTGCCAAATTTCCTCTTGGGCCATGAAAGAAGTAATTCTTTCTTCATGGGTACGGATTTTTTCCCACTCCTGCCATAATGTGGTAGGGATAATCGCCTGATAGGAGGTTCGGTTAATTGAATTGAAAAGAGATGGCGCCTTCAGGGGGATATGTTTTCCTTGAAGCACTTCTATGCCCTGGGGGAGTTGTTTATTTATTTGGTTAAGGAAATCTGTCGGTGAGAGGTATTTATGGAAAATAAAATCTGCATATTCAGCCAGCCCCTCAACCCCAACAGGAAGAGGAAGCCCTAAAGAGAACCTGGGGAGAGGATGAAACCCCTGGCTAAAAGAGATCGGTAAAGAACTCCTTTTGAGGGCCCGGGTAAATACTCGCATTAAATCAAGGTGAGACATATATTGGGCTAAATCTTTTTTTTGAAATCTTACTCGAATCTGGCATATTTTTTCCCCTAGGTTACTTTTTTTTCGGGTTTTTCCCATAGGAGCAGGATTGTTCCTATTATCCATTTCCAGCGAGGGAAGGGCAGGGATAGTTATTTTTTCTTTTTTACAGATTCCACACCCTCTGCAGACAGTTGCTCGACAATCGGGGGTTAAGCTTTCCTGGTATGCCTTGGTAAGTTCAGCAGAGAAAAAATCAGAGGAAACCCCGGTGGAAAGATGTGCCCAGGGGAAAATTTCTCCTTCAGGGATAGAACGATTGGCATAAAAAGAGATATCAAGATTATTTTCTTCAAAGGCCTTTTGCCAGAGGGGAAAATTAAATTGTTCGGTCCATTGGTCGAAACGAGACCCTAACTCCCAGGCTTTTATTAATACCCTGGCCAATCTTCGATCTCCCCGTGAAAGGGCGGCTTCAAGACAACTTACCTCCGGGTTTCGGCATTTTAATTTAATAGAAGAGTGTCTTAGGTTATGGCGAAGAAGGGTTTCTTTTTCCCTCAGGGTTTCAATAGTATCTTGAGCCAGGGATTGAAAAGGGGTATGTGGTTTAGGAACAAAGGGGGATACGGATACATTAAGGCTGATTCGCCTTTTATTCACTGTTCTCCCGATTTTTATTATTTCTCTACAAACAGCAGGTATGGCCTCTAAGTCTTGAGTTTTTTCAGTGGGAAGGCCGATCATGAAGTATAATTTGAGTAAATCCCATCCCCGTTGGAAGATATTCCGGGCTGTTGAGAAAATATCCTCTTCAGTTATTCCTTTATTGATGACATTGCGCAATCGTTGTGTGCCTGCTTCAGGGGCTATGGTAAACCCGGTTTTTCTCACTTCCTTTATAAAGGAGATAATTGACGGAGTTAAGGTGCCGGGGCGCAACGATGGAAGTGAGAGGGCAGTCATCGAGGATTTACACTCTTTTTGCAAAAGTTTTAACAGAAGCTCTAATTGGCTGTAATCGCTGGAACTTAATGAAACTAAGGAAAATTCCTCATACCCTGTATGTGGGAGAGCTTCTTTCATTATTTTTTGAATCTTTTCTGCTGATCGTTCTCTGACCGGACGATAGAGGAACCCGGCTTGACAAAAACGACATCCTCGGCTGCATCCCCTGGCAATTTCTAAAGCGAAGCGATCATGAACTGATTCTGCTATGGAAATAACGGGTTTTGTGGGATAAGATAATTGATTTAAATCAGGAGCAATTCGTTTTTCTATAAAAGTTTTTTCTGGGAGAATTTGTTTGATAGTTCCCTTTGAAGAATATTCTATTTGAAAATGTGAGGGAACATAGACCCC
>JAUWIR010000048.1 GCA_030605265.1 Pseudomonadota bacterium
AGTTTTACATAGAAGGTATTCTGAAAATTTTTTACTATTGAATTTGTATTGTCACAACTAGCATTATCAACCACAATAATTTCATCCGGTTTTCTTGTTTGTTGTAAAAGATCTTCTAGAAGAGCCTTCAACATAATCGCGTTATTGTAGGTTAATATAACAACTCCAATAGGACCAATGCTGATATTTCCATCTACCTTTTTTTTATTACTTTTGCCGGCACTCCAACTGCAACTGAGTAAGGGGGAATATCTTTGGTAACCACGGCGCCGGCGCCAATTACCGAACCTTTCCCAATCGTGATTCCGTCTAATACTATAGCGCCTGCGCCAATCCAAATGTCATTTTCTATTTTGATGCCTTTACACGATATTCCTTGTTCTCTTATTATTATGGAAATGTCTTTAAAGATATGGTTCTGTGGGAGGATAATTACATTCGGGGCTATCATCACATTATTGCCGATTTCAAGCCCTCCATGCCCATACAGAAGAGCAAATCTATTAATCGTACAACTATTGCCTATCTTTATCCAGCCGTGATATGTCTTTAATTGGCTATAGGAAAAGATATAAGTTGCCTTGCCAATATCTATCCAACTTTCAGGAGAGTCAACAATCAACTCTGCATGGCGCTGAATACCAACATCATCACCAAGACGAATTTTTTTTCCACCTTCAATTTTGGTCAAAGGTGAAATATAAACATTTTTGCCAAAAGTGTGAATTCTGCGCAAAGCACAGAGAAGATGTTTTATTAGATATTTAATATTTACCCCGGTACACTATATTATTGTAACCGTTTACTTTCCCCTCCTCTCGTTTCCAATGAAAGGATGTTTCCAATGAAAGGCTTGTAGCGCTTACCATTTCAACTCCCTCTCCCTTTTGGGGAGAGGGTTGGGGTGAGGGGTCTGAATGATTACATTATTTGTTGATTTTATAAGGAGATCCTGCTCACTCAAGGCCGAGGTGTCCCTATTGTAGAGAGTATTTCTTTAATTCTATGTTTATAGGTATGTTTATCCAAGACTTCTTTTCTCCCCTTTTCAGCAATATTTTTTACCTCATCCGGGTTCTGTAAATAGTAGAGTATAATCTCTCTTAAATCAGCGATATTATCAAAAAAAGTCAACTGCTCGCCTTCTTTAAATAAGCGTAATACATCTCTTTGTTTATCACAAACAAGAAAACCACCACAGGCCAATGTTTCATAAACCCTTGGACTTGCCTGATAACAAGGAAGTTTTCCTAGTGGATCTTTCCAATGAGTGCATAAGATAATCTTTGAGGCGCTGTAGATTTTAGTCCAGATATCAGGTGATAAATTTTTGCCATTAATAAAAGATTTAATTGGTGAAGATGATGGAATTTTATCTGAACCGGGTCCCCATATGCCTAGATTAAAATCAATCAAGGACCTTAAAATTTCTATTCTGAAAGGGTACAGTTCAGGGTCAAGAGAACCTACAAAAGCTATATCATAAGCATAGCGCCGTCTATCTTTATCTGTTAATGCTTGAGGTTTATGAAAATCAGGATCGCAGGCAAAAGGCATCCAGTAAAGATTTTTTACTGTGCCTTCCAATATTTCATATGCTTCCGATCCTTGTGTAAATACGTAATCATAATAAGGGGCAATTTTTTTGATTGATTCAAATATTCTTGGAGGATCAATGGTCCAAAGGATTGTTTTGATCCCTCTTTTTTTTAGGACTTCAATGGTCTTGGGTAATATGTTCCATCCACCTGCTTCTAAGAATAGGTCAGGTTGATACGTCTCAATAATCGAAAGGAGTTTTTTATTTATTCTTTGTAAATCAAATGAATGAAGAAATGGTATTCTATGCCTGAATCTTCCGGGAATACTAAATTGCCTGTTTTCAAAAAATAAGGTATTACAATTATTTTCTTTAAGAGCTTTTTCAATATACTCTGTGAAAGTAATAAAATGCGGGTTTTTATTTGAAGAGAAGAGAACTTTCATTAGTGGTTCGTTTGAACTTTCATTAGCAGTTCATTTTAACAGTATAGGATTTTTCATTTTTTTATGTGGAGTTTCAGCCTCTGTGCCTCTGTGCCTTTGTGCCTTCTTTTAACTTAATGAGAGAGAGAAAAAAGGTTTTGATATTTTTGTCTAAAAATTTCTTTTGAAAAATGTTCTAAAGCATACTGATAAGCATTGTCTGAGATATTTTGGAGCAGCGCTTCATCCTCTTTAAGCAGTCTGATAGTATAGATAAAATCCTCTATCATTTTTTGTTTTTTTGTAAAACCGATTAAAAAGCCGGTCTTCCCATGCTCAATATGTTCATCTATCCCACCAACATTTGTTGAGATAATGACAAGGCCTCTGGCCATAGCTTCCATGATAACCATTGGAAAGCCTTCACAAGAAGAAGTTACTAATAAAAGGTGGTGACTGTCATATAGTTCACTTAGAAATTTTTTATCTTTAATTTCCCCATACAGATGAAGATGACAAGCTTTAAAAGAAGCCGAATTTTTATATATTTCAAAATTACCAACCATTGAGAAGTTTAATGGTTCATAGTTATTATTGTAGTTTGTGGCTATTTCTGCAAATAAAACCGGGTTTTTAACTTCCACAGGCCTGCCTACATAAAGAATTTTAAGAGCACTATAGTCTCTTTTTGTCTTAGATACCGGAACATCAACACAGTTTGAGATAACCATAATTCTCTCTTTAATTGTGTCAGGTAAATCATTTTCCTTATATTTTCGGATTAAATATTCTCTCACTTGATTGCTTATAAGAATCCTTTTGTTAATTCTTGGTGCACAGAGTAATCCTAGGGCCATTGGTTGAGTATTAATTGCATGAATCAAATCGTAGACTTTGATTTTACTATCCAGTAAGTCAACTAACTGATAACCAAAAGCGGAACTACCAATAAACACAATTACATCTTTTGATCTATTAATGAGAGAAGCAAAAAATCCTAATAAAAAATATCTGGCTATTCCTATTGAAACAAGGTGAATATCATAACATTTGGCTAGAGTATAATAATCTTTTTTTAAGGCTTTATTTATTGATTTATGGGTGAAAAAGCATAATTTTTTTTTAGACCTAAGAGCAAATAAAATATTTAAATGAACTCTTTCCGTCCCCCCTATGTGGTAATCGCTAAAGAAAAACAGAGTATATTTATTGAAATTCAAAAAAGGAAGGATTAAGACAATTACTCTTCCAATGTGGATCATAACAAATTTTATATTTTTCGTTATATTCCGAATATTATTTTATCCCTTTCTTTATCTCAGCTAATTCAGTATAGGGAAAGCTTTGGTTTTTTTGTTTTATAATTTTTATAAGCTTTTTCCCAACTATTTGAAATTATAGTTTTTTTGGTATCTTTAGCATATTTAAAAAGTCCACAGAGCTTACAAAAAATCTGTAACTGTTCGAACATGGAATCATTTAATGCAGGCATTTTTTTCTTTCCAATATCGAAGCCATAAACACGATCGATACTTCCAGCTACTGCGCAAGGATAATACCCATATGGTGTTAAACCGATCCCACAAAAAAAAGAAACCCAGCACCCATTTGAATAATCTGCAAATTTATACAAGATGGAATCTTTAGGAGATATATTAAAAGGAAGGAAAAGCTGGCCCCCGGAATTTTTTGAAGAATTCTCAATTATAATTTCTTTAGAGATTTTAGAAAGAACACGATTAATTTTATCTCCGAACCCGTTAGTAAAAATTTGGATACAAGTTTTCGGAGAATGACTGTGTTTATATTTTAAAAGTAAATCTAAAATTTCATGAATGTTTGGATGTAAAGTCGGCTCACCACCCAATACTCTTATCCTTTTCCATGTTATCTTATTTTCAATACTTTCATTGATAAATTTTTCTATTTGTTCAATGGTCATTTGGTCTTGACTGGGCGCTTGCCTAATAGATCTATTACAATTTATACATTTAAGGTTACAATGATAGGTTATATCGATTTCAATGGATTCCCGACTTCTTGCATGTTTTGGCCCTAATAATTTGGTCGGAAGTTTTTGTACCCTCAACCATCGTTTTAGTCTAAATGGCCATTCAAAATCTTTAACAGAATTCATAAAGTAATTTTTTTACAGCTTTACCTGCTACCTTCCAGTTTAATCTTTTTTCATATTCATTAAATGAACTTAAGGCTAAATGCTGGTAAATCGAATCATTAGACATCAAATGAGAGATATATTCACAATAGTCAAAGATGGCCTTCTCTTCGAAAATTTTTCCATTCAGATCATTTTTTATTATTGTAGGAATGCCTCCAACATTTGTTGTTAAAACAGGCACTCCAAAAGAATTTGCTTCGCAAAACACAATAGGGGTGCAATCAGCCCTTGTTGGAAGTATCAAAAAATGTGATTCAGCAATTAACTTATTAATTAATTTTCTTCCGGAAATCGTTGATTTATTGACAAATCCATAAATTTTAAGAAAATTGGGCATTGCTCCCTTAATATCATGTTCGCAACCAACAATAGTTAATTCTGTTTTTACATTTTGCTTATTTAATTCTTCAGTTACTCTAAGGGCTATATCCCCACCTTTTCTATACCAGTCAACTCCTAAGAATAATAATTTACATTGACCCATAAGGCGCGACTTAACAATTTTTTTTATGTCTTCAAAATTTTTGTTGCTTTCTATATTTGCCCCAAAGGGGACAACTTTAATTTTTGAACTATCAAGGTGATAATTATCGATTGCTGTTTTTGCTGCCCATTCTGAAGAATAAATAGCTAATTTACATTTTTTTAGGGCTAATTGTTCCATTTGATTTCCATTTTTAATATTTTCCTTACTCAAATTATGATGACCCGGATAAAAATTTACTATTCCTGCAAAGGTAACATCAGTCCAAAAAACAATTGGTTGAGAGCATTCAAGGTAGCTAATTGGCATAGTGCCGGGACTGAATACAATATCTACATTAGATTCTTTGAGTTTTTCATTTACCTGTTTTGCGTAATTTTTAAGAACTAAGGGTTCCCTATCGCAAAGATGATTTTTCTTTAAAATCTTTTCATAGAAAAGATGTTTGGCCTCAATATATAAAGATGCAGGCTCAGGCAGAGGGCCAATATATTTGATCGAAATTGACTGGTCATTAAGGGACTTGGCCATATGATATCCTATGCCCGACCAATTTTTTATATCTGCGGCATCATAGGTAGTTACATAAGCAATTTTCATTTATACATGCCAACTTTTTCAGCCATTAAATCATTGGGCCTTAAAATATCCAGTTGTTTTGCAGTAGATTTATTAACCGCAATTATATGGACATTACCAAACAGAGAGGGATGGTAATCCCAATTTACTTCGTACATTCCTGATACTATTTTATACCTGCCCCACTTATTGGCTATCCACTTAGTCCATGGTTTAACTTCAGAGGATGAAAATATAATAAGGTCTGCCTCTTCACTATTATTTACAATATTTAAAAGGTTATATCTCTCTATATCCTTATTATTTAGATAAGCTCTAGCTACTTCAGAAATATAATAGCGTGTGTTTGGCTTATTTTTTAAATAGGCTGTTATATTCTCACTATGAATAATTGAATCTTTGTAAGCAATTGATTCTGAAGCTTCATATATCCACATAAAATTAATCAACAGCATAAAACATATCCCAACTAAAAATAATCGCCTAAAAAATATTGATGGGATTAATTGTGTTAGTCGACACAATCCTATACTTGCCAGGATGGCCAAAAAAGGAAGTATCACTAAAAGGTTTCTTACAATCATGACTTTTTGACTGGCAAAATAAAGTACATACAGGCACGGGACCATGAGAAACCAGATAGATAATTTTTTTTCTTTACAAACTAAATGATATATACCAAAACACATAAAGATAAAGAAAATTATTGCTATTGGCCAATATTTCGAGAAGGCAACAAACATAAAATAATTTAATATTAACCAACTATGGTGAATTATAGAGTTTACCGTATATCCGCCATGACCTGTTTTATAGTGATTCATTTCATGGGTGATATGAAGGATAAATCTATAGGGTTGAATGAGAGAGCCGGGTGTTGAGATAATAAAAGAGGCTATAAATATTAATATTACAATTAAGTACTCATAATTCCAAAATGCATTTCGAATATCTTGACCCTTTTTCTTGATTAGATATACTGTATAAATCAAGGGTAATATAAAAATTCCACCAGGATATTTTACACCACATGTTAATCCGACAACGATTGCTGCAGACCTTAAGAAAAAAAGATTGTATTTATCAGAATTTATAGCTAAATACATCAGCAGCATTGAAAGGATACCAAATCCCATCATAATTCCATCAGGGGCAATCCATCGAGCATGGTAATGTAATTCCCATAATGAGAGTAACAAGGTAGCGCTTACAAAAGCTTCAATATTACTCCTTCTCCAAATTAGTACAAGAAGAAATATCCAAACAGCGGAAATGAGTGTTATAAATAGGAAAATTGTTCTTAACCTCATTTTAAATGAATGAGAACCTACCAACTTCCTTAACTTTAAAGTTATTTCTTTGGTTTTATTAAAAGACATAGTAAACAAATCGGGCATTATACTGAGAAGAGCGATATTGTAACAAACAGAAGGATAATGATACCATCGTGGTAATAATATCTCATCCTCCAATGAGGATTCTACAGATTCTATTATTTTTGACTCATCCGAATGGGTCCCAAAATCTATCCCCTTTAATCCGGCTAGAAATACATAAATAAAGATAAAAAGTAACAGTAAAAAACCTATGGCGCTATTTCTTTTTTTTATTATTGACATTATGCTATGTGATTATATACAGCATTAAGCAAAATTGTCTCAAAACAGGGAAGGGCATTTTTAGAGGGAGTTACTTCTAATATTGTATCTTGTTTTAATAGATTGATAAAGTTGATAATATCTCTTTGCTTGCTTTTCACTGCTACACTCTTTTTCAACAATTTTTCGAGCATTTACTCCCATTTGCAGACACTTTTCAGGATGATTGACCATCCACATAACATGTCCGGTTAGTTCTTCATTATTTTTAACTTGTGCTAAAAGACCTGATTCTCCATGTTTTACTATATCCGGTATTCCCCCAACATTAAATCCGATAACAGGAGTTCCACAGGCCATTGATTCTAAAACTGTATTAGGAAAATTATCCTCTAGAGCAGGAATAATAAAAAAATCCGCGGCACTATAGCAAATGGATAGCAATAGTTCATCATAAATTGTTCCAAGGGGATAAACAGAATATTCATCATCAATAATTTGTTGATTTGTGTGGTTGCCCAAAATAACTAAACCGAGTTTCGATATATCAAATTCCCTTTTAAGTGATGATAGAATTTTTTTTGTAAACCAGACACCTTTTCGAATATTATTTAAAGATTGCGCTTCAAATAAAATTAATGTTTTATCTTTTGGTAAGTGTAATAAATCCCGCGCATACTTTTTTTTTCGTTTAGTAAATAGAGAAATGGATAAACCGTTTGGAATAACATCAACTGTAAAATTATGAAATAATTGACTGCTTCCGGCACAATTAGCCATCCATTTACTAGGTGTTACAACATGAATATCTGATCTAATATAAGATTTTTTTTTTCTCGTCCAAATTTTTTTAGACAAATCATTTAAACTATTTGTGCCTAATTGAGGACAAGCATCACAGATATCCTTATATTTTTCACAATTCCAAGAGTAATGACATCCGCCGGTAAATGGATTCATATCGTGGAGGGTCCAAACAATAGATTTATGGAAAATCTTAGGGAAAAACCCAGTATAATTGATCATTCCGGCTACCCAATGCATATGGACAATATCCGCTTCTTGAATAAGAGGATGCTTACAAATATCATAAATTGTCCTATCATCAGAGAACATCTCAGGCGTTTTTGAATGAGTATTTTTTTGGTAATCCCGGTTAATTGTTTTATTCCTTAGCTCATTTAACATCCGTTTGAAAATGCTCTCATTTGGTTCAAATTGAACGACATACTTATCAGAGGTCCTATGATAAAGAACCAGCATTTTAGAATCGATTCCAATCAACCTCAAAGCAAGGTGCAATCTAAAAGCTGCTTTTCCTGCGCCTCCGCAATCACTTGTGGATATATGAATTACTTTCATAATAGATAAGCATTAACAAAGTTCAGAGTTCACCATTCAGGGTTGCCTTTATTTCATTGACCTTGCGCGTAAGGGTTTACCCCTCTGTAATAAGTTTTTGCAGGTTCAATGTTCATTGTTTAGGATTTTATTGGCCTGATTTTTCAATTGGTTTTATCAATGATATGAGTTTATCTTTTAGTCTCAACAAAAGGCTTTTCTTTTTACGTATCCGATAAAAATTTTTAAAAATAAATTCCTCAGCCCCTTTGTCAGGTAAAATAAATTTCGGATGGATTATTTCATGCATTTCTTTTTGTTTGATTTTAGTTAAAAAAGGATATTCAGTTTTGGTATGAGTACCATCCTCTCTGAAACCAATATTAACAACAAGGTTTACATCAGGTATAATACATAATCCATTTTGACAAAAAATAGTATAGGACCACTGATAATCCCAACAAGTAGTAAATTGCCCAGTATAAACATAATGAAATCTTTCAAGCCAATAATTTTGAGTGGCTTCTTCATTAAAAATATTTCTGATTAGTTTTTGCTTTTCAAATTCAGGAAAAGTATGCAAATTTATATCATAATATTGCCAGGCTCTTTTCCATGTTGCCCATCCCCAAGTTAAAGGGAATTTAGAAAAAAAATAACTTCCCTTATCCTCTCTATTACCAATGAAGAAATTATTGCCGGATATCATCATGATCCTTGTATCATATCTGTATGTTGCTAAGAGTTCCTGACAGAACCAAAAAAAAGATTGATTGGGGAGGCAATCGTCTTCAAGGATTATTCCCATTTCTACGTTATCAAAAAACCATTTAATGGCGGAATAGGGGGCCTCTCTACATCCTAAGTTTGTCTTATGAAAAAGTGTTTTTACCTCACACTGCCAATCTATATTATTTATAATATTTCTTGCAGCCAGACATTTTTCCGCTTCACCAGGAATATTATCTCGATGTCCATCTGAAGAAATAAAAAGTTTTTTTGGTTTTGCTTTTCTAATTTCATTAAAAACTTTCCGAGTAAGATCAGGTCTATTAAATATTATAAACAGTATGGATATATTAAGAGTCTCTTTCATTACAAATCATTCGCTTTATCTTTCTTACAATATTCACCAAAGGTCGTGTCTTAGGATACAGCAGAGGTATAGTTTGGCGCCGGCGGTTTAAATGTTTACAAGATAAAGCTAATTTTAAACTTTTATGCGTAAGAATATGAGTGGCATCCTGTAAACTGAATACATGGCCATAGCCCCCTGCTAATTCAAGATTGTGCTGGTGCTCGGGGCCTTCCCATTTGTCGGGACGATGGTTCCCATGATTTTGATGTACGGCAGTTACTTCTGAGGTAGCATCAATTAATGGGATATTTTGGAAACGTGTATAATAGAGGATCCAATTATCCCATGCCGGCCGTCCAACGGCAAAAGCCGGGATATTGAAATAAGCGCCACGTTTGAAGACAAAATAATCTATGCCGTCATTTGAAAAAAGTTGGCCGTTTTTAATAATTTCCCTCTTTAATAAGGTGTCCCAATCAGGATCATCAAAATTAATTCCGTCTTTTTGTTCAATATTCCATCGCCGACCAACCATTAAGAATCGATGTTTTAATTGAGTAACACGTTTAACTGCTTTTACAAAATCTTTCATCAGAATTATATCAGAATTAAGATAACAGAGGGTATCATAAGATGCCAAGTTTTGAGCTTTTTCAAATATATCATTAATGAGTGGGGTACCATATTTATTATGGGCAATTTTGGGATGATGGCGCACTTTCAATTGTTCGGCCATCTCCGCTGTACCCTTTTCATTGCCAAAGAGTATAATCTCGCAATTAGGATGAAGTAATGTCCAACTTTGAAGAGCATTGCGCTGGATAATACTGATATGTCCTTGCCATGTTTTAGGAATTGCAAATAAGGTCAACATAAATCAGTTATCTCATTTTTGCACAAAATTTTTAGATACCGACGTATACAAAAACGTAGACCTTTCCACACAGCGCTTAGATAACGATATAGTCGATTCCCTAAACATGATATTGTCAATGACCAAAATACTTTAGGCTCTTTTATACTTGCAGGATCAAGTAATAATGAATGCCATAAATGACTTCGGGCCTCGGGCATTTCAATCTGATCGTAAGCACATAAGCCCATAACACGATAAACATTACTATAGGCTTGTGGTTTGTATAATTGTATGTCTGCAGGAAGATTTGCATCTTGGAACAGATTGTCTAAAACCAATAATTTTTCTTTGCCTGCTCGTTTAAATTGTGAGCTTGTTTTGGTTAATTTATAAACACGAAAATTAGCTAAGGTTTGTGGTAGATACACTATTTTAAATCCTGCCAGGGCTATATGAAGCCATAACATCCAATCCATCACCAAGTGAAGATTTTCAGCTAAATTTCCTATTGACTTAATGACCTGACTTCTGATAAATACACTTGGTTGAGGAATATACCATTGGCCGCAGGCTATTGCTTTTAAATCAAAAGGCATCCCTGAACACATCCCGGTGACCTTACTTACCTCATCAATCTTGTTACAATCACCATATACCATATCAACATGTGGGTGTTCCCGGAGGAAATTAATGACCTTTTGTACTGCTTTTGGTTCATAAGTATCATCAGAATTCAGGTAGGCTAAAATATTTCCTGTTGACATTGCCCAACCTTGATTAATTGCCTGGGATTGCCCTCGATCAGGCTCGCTTTTCCAATAAGAAAGCCAGGGTTCGTACTTGCGAATAATGTTTACACTGCCGTCATTACTGCCGCCATCTATAATGATATACTCAAGGTTTGGATAATTTTGTAACAGTACTGATCGTATGGTCTCCTCCAGGAAATTTGCCTGGTTATAACTAGGAGTTACTATACTAACCTTTGGCAAGGGACTATCGGAGGATATTGCTAATGGAGTTCTTTCTTTCGCCCAAGGCCACCCCTTCTTTTTGCTACCAGGAGGTGGAAGCTTATGGAAATCTAAGCAATTCATAGGGTGAGCATTTACAGGTTTAGAGTTCATTGAGCAAATTTAGACAACTTTTCCGGTAATGACCAACCAAAGGTCCCCTTTAAATAATTTGACGATAATATTCATTATGAGAAACATTATATCTTTTAGGTTTTTCGTTTTTCTTTTAAGGGAGCACACTTTTACAGATTTAGTTTCATCAATTCCCCGAATGGACTTAGTAGGAAGTAAAATAGAAGCAGTTTCCCTTGAAATCCATTTTTTTGTTTGCCAAAGTTCCTTAATATAAAAACCGTATAAATATCGCTTGGTTAAATAATCAGCTCGGATTTCATATTTAGTCAGATTCGGATCGTATAACCATTTTTTTATTTGCCTGAGACCGTGAGGATGGAAAAAAATAAGCTCCTGAGAATCAATCAAGAGCTTATTATTTTTTAAACAGAGGGAATAATTTCGTATATTCCATGGTGCTAAACCACCGCCCTTGTTTTGTAGCACTGCTACTTTTAAAAACTTGGTAGGCCAATCATCAAGATATTTTTGGTCTGCATATCGTCCGTCTTCCACACGATCATAATACCATTCAAGACAACGCGCTCTCCACCAATAAAGGCATTGGCGTCCAATATCATCATTGCGAAATGAAAGAAGGCCGACATTGTAAATGCCATAGATTTCCGCTTCTTTGTGGCAAGGATGAAAATTGTGTCTAACAATTAAAATTGAATGATTACCCAGTTCCTCATATATAGGAGATGGATTGGAAAAGAAAAAAAGATCGGCATCCAGGTAACTTATTATATCTATAGAAGGGTTATGTTTTAAAACATATAATAGTAAAGATGGAGTACAAGTAAAAAAGTATTCAATAAGTGTACGTCCGGCCTTTACTTTTAAAAGCTCTTCATCACTTGCTTCAAAATCTTTAAGCAATATGGGGACAATCTCTTTAAGATTTAATTTATTAAGAGTTTGATACACCTGGTTATCAAAACAGAGGACCCAAAGCTTAAATTGTATATCTTGTCGCAGTAGAGACCTATAAAGCGTTAACCCTTGGGTGAGATAATTGGAATTGAAATAAGTACAAAAATTAAAATAAGGCCTCTGCATATTTTCTACTGTTTTCCCATGAGGTAATTGATCCGGCAACCTGATTAATTTGTTCAAAGGTTAATTCGGGATACATAGGTAAACTAATAATCTCATCAACTATTTTTTCCGTATTTACCAATAAACCGGAAGGCGGCGATAGATGTAGAAAGGCAGGTTGTTGATGAACAGCCAAAGGATAATGAATTAGTGTGCCAATTCCTTTTTGGTGAAGAAATTTTCTTAACGATAGGCGATTTTTAGTGCGGACCACATATTGATGATATATGTGTTTTATCCCTAAAGCACATTTAGGGAGTGTTAGGGATGTATTCGAAAGGGCCTTTGAATAAAATTGCGCTATGGCCTGCCGCTTTCTATTTGCTTCATCCAAGTAAGCTAATTTTACTCTTAAGATGGCTGCTTGTAATTCATCAAGGCGTGAATTCAGACCGGAAAAGTCACTAATATAACGCTGACGCCAACCATATTCCCTGAGCAATCTCGACTTTTCCGCTAGTGTTGGGTCATTGGTTACAAGCATACCGGCATCTCCCAGGGCCCCCAGGTTTTTAGTCGGATAAAAACTAAAGGCGGCAAGATGACCAAAGGATCCTGTTACTCGGCCCTTACATATTGCTCCATGAGATTGAGCACAATCTTCAATAACCCATAGGTTATGGCGTTTTGCTATACTCATAATACTTTCCATATCTGCAGGATAACCATATAAATGGACAGGGATGATGGCTTTGGTTTTTGGATTAATAGCTGATTCTATTTTGTTCGGATCAATAGTATAGCTATTTAGATCAATATCAATAAGAATCGGAGTAGCGCCGCAAAGGCAAATAGCCGCTACTGTTGCCGTTGCCGTATGGGATACTGTAATAACTTGATCACCCTGTTTAATATCGCATGATCGCAAGCCTATTTGAAGGGCCTCTGTCCCACTGGCTAAGCCAATAGCATGGCG
>JAUWIR010000111.1 GCA_030605265.1 Pseudomonadota bacterium
CAATATTAGAATTAAATGTTCAACTAAATCAGGCTATTCCAGTTTTAGCAATCCCCTTCAAATATCAATCATGGTTCCCAAATGGAACTATTAAGTGGGTCTCAAATGAGCCTGGAAATGTCTGAAAATATAAAAAAGATCATAATATATTAATCATAAAACTCGTCTTAAAAACAGTATATTTTTTTTAATTTTTTATATTATTGATGTAAAGATAATTTTATACCCATGCTATATTTTTATGATTTGTTAAGCTCACCATAAAAACATTATTAGTTCAAAAATGGTTAGGAGAGGGAAAAATGAGTATTAGAAAAATTGTATTGGCTACTTTTCTTTTTTTTCTTTCGATCCAAGTCAGTCTTTTTTGCTTGAATAAGCTATGCTTTAGTCAAGATATTTTAGTTAATGATAAAACCAATGAATTAGCGGGAATTTCAAAGCGTGAGTATAATTCCGTAGCCATGGATAGGCAAGGTAATTTTGTAGTAGTGTGGGCGGATAATAGGAATACTCATTTTGATATTTGGGCCCAAAGATTTGATAATCAAAATAATCCGGTTGGGGAGAATATAAAGGTAAATGATGATCAAGGTACCGACAATCAAACTTGCTGCCGAATAGCCATGGATGAGGATGGAGACTATATGGTGGTATGGCACGATAACCGGGAGGGGAAGTATAATATTTACGGCCAAAAATTTGATGCAGCAGGGTGTCGTATAGGCCCTAATTTTAAGATCGCTAACAACGATGATGAAAATGCCAGACAACTAAACCCTTCAATTAGTATGGACAAAAACGGCAACTTTGTTGTGGCTTGGATTGACGGCAGAGATGGAGGGCAAGATATTTATGCCCAAAGATTTGATGATAAGGCCACTCCAATTGGAGATAATATACATATAAACGAAAATAATTCCGCTATTACAGGAAGAGGGCGTGTAAATGTATCTCTTTCCGAATTTGGAACATTCTGCGTTACTTGGTCAACGCATGAAGGTGATTACCTCAGCAAACTCTATGCAAAATTCTTATATTTTACAACAGGTCTGCCTCTCGATTCAACCTGTGTAGTTGCTTCCGGACGTATTTATATTCCTCATGTGGGTATGGATGAAGCAGGGATAGCTACTATCATTTGGGAAGATTATAATACACATCCTGCCTATGTTGCTGCTCGCCGTTATGATGAATCCGGCAATCCGCTTGGTAATAAATATTCTATTGATGATAGTTCATGGGATGCTTTTCCCTCAGGAGGGCCAAGTCCAAGTATTGCGGTGAGATCAACAGGTGAATTTGTGGTCAGTTTTGGAAAAAGTTCTAAAGGGAAACGATATGCTTGTGTTCGAAGATTTAATTCCTCAGGTTTGCCTATAGGAGCTAGTTTTCTTGTTGATGAGCAGATGAGTGAGCGTGGGACTATTGCGGTGAATTCAGAAGGACAATTTGCGGTAGTATATACTGATCATGAGACCAAAGATCTGTATGTGCGCACATTTGATTGGTCGGAAGAGCCATGTAGTAATAAAATTTTATTGCCGGATGATGAAAATTTTCTCAGTCAAAATACACCAAAAATAGCCATGTCTGATCCCAACAACTTTATGATCATGTGGACAGATGCACGCACAAAAGGAGAAGATTCCTGTGTCTTTGGAAAAATATTTCATCTGGAAGATAATGAGGCTGTGCCACATGGAGAAAATTTTCTAATTCCCGGTGACGGCTCACCTTGGAAATATCACTTAGCCTCCTCCACCGATATAGACGGTTCAAACGGCCGATTTGTGGTTGTTTTTACTGAACGCCACTTTGGTGAACTGTCTGAGTCCTGGACTCAAACAGCTATACGTGTATTAGATGAAACAGGGGGCCTTATAGCTTCAAATCGACACTATACTATCTGGGACCCAGTTGATCCCTCAGTGGCCGTGGCACCGGCAGGCAATTTTGTCGTTGCGAAAAGGGAATATGATGAAGGCTATGAATCGGATATATTTCTGACCTTTTTTGATAGAAATGCTCAGGCTATCCAAGATATTCGGGTTAACGCCTCGGATGATAACGGGGCCAACCAAATTCATCCCCTTGTTGCTCTAAATGATAATATTGCTGTTGTGGCTTGGAATGAGTCAAGAGAAGGAAATGATGAAGTGTGGGCACGGATTTACAGTATTCCACAATGTATTATCCATAAGTACCCCATATGGGCACCCCCTCCTTCTTGGCCGCCGTTTCCTCCCATCATACAACCTTCGATCTGGCCGTGGCCGTTTCCTCCTATCATTGAATTTCCATTTGGAACCACCTCATATTTGGATAGTGTTCCTTTAACCGATGAATTCAAAGTCCATGACTTAGCCCAAAAAGGACATTATATAACAGGCGTGGCCATAGATAATTCTAATAGTTTTATTATTGCCTGGAATGACCGCAGAGACGGTGATTGGGATGTTTACGCGCGTAGGTTTAATAATGACTATACTCCTAATGGGGCTGAGTTTAAGGTTAATGACGATGGACTTTTTGGTGTTGAACAAAAGGGAGGAGATATTCATATACTCTCACCAGAAAATGGTGATTTTGCCATAACCTGGTATGACTGGCGAAATGGTGATCCTGATATCTATATCCGCATTTATGATGGCGACGGCTCTCCGAAAGGAGGGAGCTTTAGAATAAATTCACTCAATAATTCTGAACAACTTATGCCGGCAATATCAGGCACTGAAAAGAGCATTATCACCACTTGGTTGGATAACCGAAACGGAGATTGGGATGTCTACCTAAAGGCAACCAAGAACATTAACCATATGGCCATGAGCATCTCTCCGGAAAACATACTTATCAGTTCCAATGAAGAGGCCAATTTTCAGATTATACTGGAGAATGGAGCTGAACAAGACAGTTATAGCCTTGAAGTTAACGGGCTCCCTGACATATTTAGTTGTGAGTTGGAAACTTCTCCAATTCAATTACAACCATGGGAATCCGTTTCTTTAAATTTAAGAATCATTACCCCTGATGAAGCGATTATTAGTGAAGTGGCTAACTATCCTTTTACATTAACTGCCGCATCTGTTAATGATCCTAACATTTTTTCAACAGCGGAAGCAGTTTTAACCCTTCAGCTATTCAAATATTACCGTGACTATGATTAAGATGGCTATGGAAATCCGAATTATCCAATCCTTGCCACTACTCTGCCTTTAGGGTATGTTGAAAATTTATCTGATTGTGATGACACTGATTCAAATGTTTACCCCAATGCCTGGGAAATTTGTGATAATAAAGATAATGACTGTGACGGGGTAATTGATGAGGAGAGGGTGTGTGCGGATTGTCAGGTAGATTCATGGATACTCAATGCTCAGGGTTATCCCGGCCAAACACTGGTTACTGTTCCTATTAAAATTGATAAAGCCGATGGTCTCACTGGTATTGACATGGTGATTCATTTTGACCCTAATTTTATGTTAGTGATGGAAATAAACTCAGGCCCTCTGCTTCAAGAGTTCATCAGTCAATCTTCCATTATGCAGGAAGAGGGCAAAATCTATTTTAGTGCAGCTCATTCTTTAAGTCTTACCATGGGTAAAGGGACAATAGCTGAAATACTCTTGGATGTAAAGGAATCAGCTCCGGTTGGCGAGGTAACACCTATTATCTATGAAACACTGCGAGTATATAATGAAGAATTATTACCCTGCTCCACTAACTCGGAGAATGGAAGGCTTCTCATTACTGAAACTGGTTTTAGGGGCGATGTGTACCTTGATAAGGCAATAAACTCTGCTGATGTTTCTCTTGCCTTAAAAATTGCCGTTGGCTTACACACGCCTACCCCTTACCAGGAACAGGCTGCTGATGTGAATGGTGATGAAATAATAAATTCAGCTGATTCTATTCTGATTTTAAGAGCTGTGGTGAATATGAAAACCATATTCTGTCTGGAACCTATTCAAGCATCCCCAGGCTCTACAGTAAAAATATTTGGATGTAATTTTGGGGAGGAACAGAACAATTTTGGTGTCTCTTTGGGGGGCTTTTGGATAGATCCAATTTCCTGGTCAAATCATGAAATAGAAATCATTATACCTTCAGAAATACAACCAAGTTCCTCTTCTCTTGCTCTTGTAAATGAAGAAAATGAAATCTCCTCAAATTCTTGTCAACTTAATCTTATTAATTTTCAACAAAAATTAAAAAGTATGAGCACTACGCTTTTCAAATCAGGAGAAAGAATAGTGAAGGTGCCTGATGAGACCATGGCTGCTCCCTGTGAGCAAGTCACTATCCCCATTGAAATAAATGATACTAATGATATCGCAGGCATGGATCTTGTTCTAACTTATGACCCTAATATTTTGTCTCTAATAAAGGCTGAACGTACCCCTTTGACAGAGGAATTTTTTCTTATGACGGCAGATGCGAAAAAAGGAGAAATTATAGTCGCTTTAGCCTGTGTTTCAGGCCTTACCGCTGGACAAGGGAATTTAGTCAATCTGATCTTCGAAGTTCTTCCTGATACTCAAGAATCAGTTTCTACTGATTTAAATATTCAAGAACTATCGCTTTATAATGAAAATGCTCTTCCTCTTCAAGGAGTTATCTTTCTTGGCGGTAAAATTGCCATTAATGGTGAGGGAAATTGTTCTTTTCCAGTAGACAATAAAAAATCTTCTAAAATTTTACCATATCAGCCCACTTACTTCAGTTACTATAATAAAGCGTTATTCTTTCTGTACCCATATAACTTATTATTTTCTCCATGGCACGCTTATTTCTATTTAGACAGTTATTATAATTATCGTTTTCCTTATTTACCTTTTCTATTTCCTAGACAACCGGCAAATGAAAATTGGGGAGGATTTTATCCGTATATATCATCACTTTAGCATTTCTTACCTTGACCATTATTTTTGAAGGAATCACCTGTTGGAAGAGACCCATACTATCGAAAAGCAATAATGGATTCGGGTCCTGATGTTTATATTATGGGCACAGCGCTTACTTCATCAATAATATTTACTTCATCTAGTTAAATACTTTTTAAAACAAGGGTACCATTCGTTCCACCGAAACCAAATGAATTGCACAGTGCGACAACTATATTCTTCTCTCTTGCTGTGTGGGGCACATAGTCAAGGTCACATTCCGGATCAGGATTGTCAAGATTTATGGTGGGTGGAATAATGGATGTGGCCACTGTAAGTGCGGTGAAAGCAGCCTCAATTCCACCGGAAGCCCCGAGACAGTGCCCTATCATTGATTTGTTTGAGCTGACCATTAGTTTTTTAGCATGGTCTCCAAAGACATTGTGAATGGCTTTCGTTTCGTTAATATCATTATAATAGGTTGATGTTCCATGAGCATTGATATAAGCAAAAGCCTCGATAGGAGTAAAGCTGTCGGAAATTGCCTTTTTCATTGCCATCGAGGCCCCAAGAACATCCGGGGTGGTCATGTGGTAGGCATCGCAGGAAACTCCATATCCGGCAATCTCAGCATAAATCCGAGCCCCGCGTTTTCTGGCCATTTCATATTCTTCAAGAACAAGCATTCCCGCTCCTTCAGCAATAACAAAGCCATCTCTATCTTTGTCAAAAGGCCTGCTTGCTTTTTCAGGGGCTTCATTGCTGGTTGATAAGGCCTTCATTGCACTGAAGCCAGTGAAAATAAGAGGTGAAAGGGCAGCTTCACAACCTCCGGTGATAAATGCATCACAGATTCCGCTTTTAATATACCGGTAGGCTTCACCAATGGCATGTATTCCGGAAGCACAGGCAGTTGTGATACACAGATTTGGGCCTCTCAGGTTATATTTTATAGCCAGATGCCCCGGCGCGAGATTCCCAAGAACCATGGGAATAAGAAAGGCGGAGGTTTTTCCACGCTCCTGGAGCTTTACCTTAGCGCTTTCAATTTCAGGAATCCCTCCCAGTCCTGTTCCGGTTATGCAGCCGATTCTGTGAGAATTTTCTTCGGTTATTTTGATGCCGGAATCTTCAATGGCTTCTTTCCCTGCTGCCAAAGCATAATGGATGAAGGCAGCCATTTTTTTTGTTTCTTTTTGAGGGGCGTAATCCTCAGGATTGAACCCTTTGACTTCTCCTGCGATCTTGACTTTAAAGTTTGACGAATCAAATTTTGAAAGCAGTGAAACTCCGGATTTGCCATTTATCAAAGAATCCCACGATTCATTTTTTGTTAAGCCGATAGGTGTAATTAGACCTATACCGGTCACAACAACTCTTCTCATTACTATGTCCACAAAACAGGTTTTTATAAGGTTTTGGCATGAAAATATTTTACTGCATCGCCGAGCGTTCTGATTTGATCGGCATCTGTATCCGGAATTTCGCAATCGAATTCTTCTTCGAAGGCCATTACCAGATCAATAAGGTCAAGAGAATCAGCGCCAAGATCGTCAACAAATCTAGATTCATAGTTGATTCTCTCTATCTCAACACCAAGGTGTTCAGATACAATATCTGTAACTTTTTCATTTAAATTGGCCATTTTTTACTCCTTCAGTAAAATAATTTAAAAACTCTTACTTTGGCTTTAATTTTTTAAGAGAAATAATTTTATGTATAAAAATGCCATAATACGACTCCAATGTCAACATTTTCTACGTAGATTATGCATATTCTAAAGTAAAATATAGTTATGATTTGAGTTCAAAAGTTCAGGGTTCAAAAGTTCAGGGTTCAAAAGTTCAGGGTTCAGAGGTTCAAAAAGAGGTTCAGAGTTCAGAGGCTTGGGTAAGATTCACCGGCCTCTTCACTGAGACGCAAATGCATGGTTCAATTATAATAACAAATTTGAACCATGCCCTACTTTTCAGTCTCGGTGAAGGATGTCGATTCACCAAAGCTTATTAACGTGTAAACGTTTACGAGTAAGGTCAATGAAACAAAGGCAACCCCTGAACTCTGAACTCTGAACTCTGAACCCTGAACTTGGAACTCTCACTATTTTTTTAATTTTTACGTTGACAAAATTCAGTAAACCTAGTACCTTTCAGTATCAATAATTACGGTTATTTTACTTACTATTATCAATTATAAATAATAAATATAACATAAACATAACATAAGGATTCCATGAGGGCCATTATCTTATTGAAGGATTAAATTATTCAGGGTCTATAAAACAGTCACTTAATACTTTTCTTCTGTTTGGTGTATTCCCTTCCGGTTAGTGTATTCTCTTCGTTAGGGCCAAGAGGAGTCGGCTTATAATTAATGGACACAATTTGTCATGCTCTACGTTGCACTCAGGATTTTGCTTTATGAGAAGTTAAGATCATTTATCGCCCTTCTCGGTATCGTATTTGCGGTAAGTCTTATCTTTGCTCAAATGGGTATATACCTTGGTTTAATGGAAACATCATCAGTGGTCATTGATCATACGCCTGGAGATATCTGGGTTACTTCGAAAAATTGCAAGAACTTTGATTTTTCCCAGCCAATTCCGGAATACCTTCACTATCAGGTCCTATCTACCGAAGGTATCCAATGGGCTGAGAATTTAATCATCACCTGGGGCGTTATTAAACAAGCGGAAGGAGGCAGCGAACAGGTTGAAATAGTGGGGTTTAATCCTGATACCGGTATTGGGGGCCCCTGGAAAATGAAGGTTGGTGACATAAGGGCGCTGAAAAATGGCAATTTCGCTATAGTAGATGAATCAGCCATGAAAAGACTGGGAAGAATAAGCGTCGGTGATTACAGAGATATACTCTGGCGAAGAGTCAAGGTTGTTGGAATATCAAAAGGAGTCAAATCATTCACTACGGCTCCGCTCATCTTTACTTCTTACCATTTTGCTCAGAGGCTTGTCAGTTGGATAGGCCCGGATAACACCGTATTTGTTATAGCCAAAGTCTCTCCCGGGTTCTCTGTAAATGAGGTAATTCAGGACCTGAAAAAAAGGCTCAAAGGGGTTGACATTTATTCAAAGAAGGCCTTTAGCAGAAAGACTCGCTTTTATTGGACCATGGAAACAGGTGTAGGCTTCTCTTTTTTGCTGACCATACTCATCAGTTTTCTCATTGGGGCATTGATTGTTGGACAGACTATCTATAACTCTACCCTTGAACATATAAAGGAATTTGGCACTCTCAAGGCCCTTGGGGCAAGTAACTTTGATATCTATCAGATAATTTTTTCCCAGGCTATCATCAATGCTCTTTTGGGGTATCTGATAAGTCTCGTATTTACAATGCTTTCCGTTCAATTTTATGAAATGCTGGGCATGGTGATGGTCATGAGGAATTGGGTAAATATTTTAGTGCTGCTGCTCACTCTGACCATGTGTCTTTCTTCTGCCTTTGTTTCCGTGCGCAGGGTGAGGAAGATTGACCCGGCTATCCTTTTTAAGGATTAAGAAAGTGACCAAAAGTATAGTCTCATCAAATTTGACTAAGATTTATAAGGAAGGACACACTGAAGTGAAGGCTGTCTGTTCAGTTGATCTTCAGTTGAACGAGGGTGAAATGGTAGGACTTTTCGGTCCCTCGGGGAGTGGAAAAACGACCCTCCTTTCCATAATTGGCTGTATGCTTCATCCCACATCAGGTTCTCTTCGTATTTATAGCAACGAAACAACCACCCTGGGAGAGGCGGCACGTACGGAAATCAGGAAAAAGTATATATCCTTTATTTTTCAGGGGTTCAATCTTTTTCCAGCCCTGACTGCTTATGAAAATATTATGTTAGTGCTCCGCCTGAAAAGGCTTAAAGGAGTAAATGCAGACCAGAGGGTGAAGGACCTGCTCACCAATGTCGGCCTGTCAGAGAGGATGAATTTTTTCCCAAAAGACCTCAGCGGCGGGGAGAAACAAAGGGTCTCTATAGCCAGAGCCCTGGCTGCGGATTCACCAATCATCCTCGCGGATGAACCCACAGCAAGTCTTGACCAGGGTAATGGAAAAAATGTAATGGAAATTTTAAAAAGATTCACCATAGAACAAAAAAAATGTGTAGTAGCGGCAACTCATGACAGCAGATTGGAGGATATTTTTGATCGGATAATCACCATAGAAGATGGAAAAATAACCAAAGACTCAAGGAAAATATTATGAAAATCAAACGCTTTAGCATCTCCATGATAACCCTCCTTGTTGCCTTGATTGGCTTTACGACCATAATCAGTCCTATGTTTTTAAAAGACAGAATCGCCGGGGCTAAAGCTGAAGAGGTAAAGGTTAAGGAAACATACCTTATGGCTAAGGGCCTAGTAGAGAGTGAAGAGGAAATAGAGATTGGCAGCCAGGTTGTGGGTATCATATCTGAGGTTACAGTAAATGAGGGTGATACGGTCAAAAAGGGACAGCCTTTGGTTATCCTGGATAATTCTAAAATCATAACCAGGATAAAACTTTCCGAGGCAAAGCTCAAAGAGGCTAAAGCACACCAACGAGAAGTTGAAGTTGGCTATCGGAATGAAGATATCAAGATGGCACAAAGCAGAATGAATCGCGCAAAGATTATCTATGAGAAGGCCCAAAATGAGTGTGAAAGGCAGAAAAGACTTTACCGGAAAGAGGCAGCCACCCTGGTGGATTTTGAGCGAGCTGAAGAAAAAATGAAGGTAGCTGCCGCGGAATTGGATGAAACAAATGCCAACCTTGAGAAGTTTTTAAAAGGTGTAAGAAAAGAAGAAATAGAACGGGCTGAGTCTGTGGTTGAGAAAACAACTTCTGAGTTGAACTATTACCGGGCCGTGCTGAAAGATTATACCATTCTGTCTCCCATTGACGGCCTTGTAACAGATCGGTATAGAGATGCCGGGGAAACAGTTACTGCGGGGACCCCTCTCATGAATCTCATTAATCCGCATAAGATGAGAATACGAGCAGAACTTGAAGAAAGCGATGTTGGAAAGGTGGCGGAAGGACAACCTGTAGAGGTGTCTGTAGATGCTTATCAAGACAGGGTTTATCAGGG
>JAUWIR010000367.1 GCA_030605265.1 Pseudomonadota bacterium
AATCGATTTTTCTGTTTTTCAAGGACCTCAAAAAGTACAAAAGGAATATTATCTATCTTTTTGTAAATGTGTTCGATTCTATCTATCTTTTTTAATAATTCCGGGATACGCAATTTAAATTGCTCTTCATAATCTGCTGCAGTATACTCTTTTTTCAAATATTCCTGAAAAAGGGATTTCAAATCTTTATACTCAGGGATATATCCCGTCGGAGTTTCCACTGCCGGCACCTCATTATGAACCCGTCGTTCCATCCATTTTATCCAGACAATTTTATCATTCTTCTCATTCAAAAATTTACCACCTTGATCCTTTAAAAAATAATTAACCGAAAAAATAATCGGGGGCTCTGCTAATTTTTTTCCAAACTCAAGATGCATATCAAGATATTTTGCAATAGGGACTGATAGAAAGTCAAGATTTGACATAAGATTGAAGGTGCGTACCCCTTCCTGGCCTATGGTTGCTGCTGTAGTCTCTGATTCTAAACTGGCGCCTTTGGTAATGACTCCGTGTTCCCAATCAAAAGATTGTTCAACGGGGACACAGATATTAGAATCACGTCCTCCATAAATTATTCCCCTGACCTGGACGCCTTTTGGATTTTCAAGATTGGGATCACAATTTTCCAAAGGAGAAAGCCTGTTCACATATCTGGCATTTTTATGGGAAATGGGAATTTCATTACCCAATGTATCAATTTTCCCACTCTCCCAGTCACCTGAATAATTTATCCCCTTTTCCGGAAGATCTTCCCCCATACCAAGCCAATAGGGTTTCCCCTCCTCAGTATAGAGAACATTGGCAAAAATCACCTCACCAGTTGAGGTTAGGGCTTTGTAAATTATTGGATCATCCACTGGGTTTACATCCCGAGCAATACCAAAAATACCCCGCTCAACATTAATACCATAAACACTGCCGTTAACATTTTTTAAATAGGCAATATCATCTCCAATAATAGTCTCATTTTTCAGCATGGCTGTTGATGTTTTTCCGCAAGCACTTGGAAATGCTCCGGTAAAATAGGTTACTCTATTTTCCGGCCCATGGACCCCCATAACAAACATATGCTCAGCCAACCAATCCTCCTCAGAGGCTTTCTTTATGGCCAGTCGCAAAGCAAGTTTTTTTAACCCTATGGTATTTCCTCCATATTGGGTATTGGTGCTGTAAACAATTCTATCTTCTATATCAATATACACACGGCGTTTATCAACATTTTTACTTACTCCTCCCGCAAGCTCTCCTGCAGAATGAAGGAAACGGAAAAATTGAGCGGAACTGCCGGCTTCCCTGAAGGCTTTATAGGAATTGCGATATAAAATATCTTCAGCATGAGCAACGTAAGAAGAATCTGTTATTTGAAGGCAAAGAATGGAAAAGGGTGAACCTATCGGCCCTAAGCAAAAAAATCGTACAAACATCTTTTTACCCGCCATGAGTCCCTTCAAAATACCCTTTACTTCTTGGACCCCTTCTTCTTTATGCATACTATTAAAATTTTCTCCCAGCTTTACTCCTTTAGGCAAGAGGAATTTTGTTTTTCCTTTGTCCCGGGCCTGATCAAAGAAGCCATCAAAATGCATTGTATGACCTTCTAGGGCCAACTTTGTTTCTTCTTTACTATCAACCGCGTATTGACGAATAAAATCCCTATCTTCTTGGCTGTCGGTACAAACAAAAACAGATTCCGGATTGCATAATTCAATGGCTTCGGCCACAAATTGCATGACCCTTTGGTTGCCAATTGCATCTAATTTTTCATACTCTCCAGGTTCCAATTTTTCTTTCAAAAATTCCATATTTTTCTCCTTCTAAAAATTATTTATAAAAATACGTTGAAAATATGTTAACCTTTCTCAATGAAATTTTTTATGATAAAAAGTGAACAGCGAAAAGAATATATGCTCTATTCTTTATTGCCAAACCATTTCTTTCATGGCTCACGTTTCACTTTTCAAGAGACCGTCAATAGTGCAAAATAGTGAAAATACTTGATTGCAGTAGACCCCCAAGAGAGGGTATGATAGAAGCCTCTATATAATACACTAATAAGTATGTGATAATCAAATTGATTTATTATATTTTTCTCTTCCTTCAGCTTATTTGGTACTACTTTTTTATTTAAAAATAAATAAAAACAAATAGTTAGTCTTAATTTTTTTTCTGATAGGGGAGGGCGGGAATAATTTTAGAAAGGAAATGCTTATATATGGATACTCAAACAGAGAGTGCTCAAATTCTACTTCAACGACTTCAGATGGAAATCCCCGTAACCCCGAATCCTTTTGAAGAATTGGGGCATCAATTAAAAATGAAGCGGGCTCAAGTTCTGGAATATCTTAATCAATGGAAAAAGGAGGGGATAATCCGTTGGATGGGAGCAATTTTCTCCACCCAATCCTTTGGATATAAAAGCACTTTGGCAGCCTTTTCTCTGCCGCCTGAAAAAATTGAGCAAGCAGCGCGTATTATCAATCAACATAAAGGAGTAACCCACAATTATCAGCGAAATTATATTTATAATCTTTGGTTTACCATAGCTGTTCCACCAAATGAAAATGTTGATGATCATATTCAAAAATTAGCCCGGCACACGAAAGCTCTCAAATGGATCAGTCTGCCGGTGATAAAAACCTATAAAATACGGCTGGTGTTGCCAATCGCCGGGAAAAAAGAAACCATTACCTATCAGGATATCCCCTCAACCTCAAAAATATATACCCCCTCTGATGAGGAAAAAAGCCTTGTCAGGATACTTCAAAAGGATTGGCCGATTGTTCGAGATCCCTATGCTGAACTGGCCGGGCAGTGGGGAAAAGAAGAAAATGAGTTACTTGAAAAAATAAAAATATGGCAAACAGCAGGGATTATTAGAAGAATTGGGGCAATTTTGCGACACCGCGATGTAGGGTTTACCACAAATTGGATGGTAGCCTGGAACATTGAAAAAGAAAATGAGGACCTGATTGGAAAAAAAGCAGCTCAAAATCCCTTTGTCAGCCACTGTTACCTGAGGAAAACAAACCCTGATTGGCCCTATGGACTTTTCACCATGTTACATACACGAAGTATAGAGGAAGCCCAAGCTATGGTTGAAGAACTATGTGAGGCAATAAAACCATTGGAATATAAAATACTTCCCACTATCAAAGAGTTTAAAAAAGTACGCTTGCAATTATTCAACCTGTGCAATTAGGTTTTTCGATTCACTAATGGAAAATAGTTTATTGCATAGAATGCAATTATTTATTTGATTTTTTTTCTATCTTGGCCCATGTGTCCCGAAGTGATACTGTGCGATTAAATACCAAAGATCCTTCTGAAGAATCAACAGGATCAAGGCAAAAATAGCCCTGTCTGAGAAACTGGAATATGTTGCCGGGGGTTGCCTCTTTCAGGCTTGGTTCAACTTGGCAAGAAGTTAACCTCTGCAGGGAGTTTGGATTTAAGCAAGTAATAAAATCTTCTTCCTCATTTGGATTTTCTTTAGTAAACAGATGATCATAAAGGCGTATATCAGCTTTAATTGAATGATCCGCCGAAACCCAATGGAGTGTCCCCTTTACTCTGCGACCTGCAGAGGCTGAACCGCTTTTCGTCTCAGGATCATAGGTGCAGTGGATCTCCACTAGGTCTCCTGTATTTTCATTCTTTACTACCTGAACACATTTTATTATATAAGCATGTTTTAAACGAACTTCCGATCCAGGGGCCAGGCGAAAAAACTTTTTTGGGGGATCTTCTCGAAAATCCTCCTGTTCAATATACAAAACTCGTGAAAAAGGAATTTTGCGAGTACCCGCACCAGTGTCTTCCGGATTGTTTAAAGCCTCCATCTCTTCCACTTGACCTTCCGGATAATTATCAATAATTACCCTCAAGGGACGCAATACAGCCATAACACGGGGCGCACGTTTATTCAATTCTTCTCGAACATAATACTCAAGCAAAGCAATATCAACGATACTATCCCTTTTGGCTATGCCGATGCGCTCACAGAAATTCCGAATCGCCTCCGGGGTAAATCCGCGTCTTCGCATACCTGAAACAGTCGGCATTCTGGGATCATCCCATCCGGAAACATATCCCCCCTCTACCAGTTCCAGGAGTTTACGCTTACTTAATATTGTGTAACTGAGATTGAGGCGAGCAAATTCAATCTGTTGAGGATGACATTCTACATTAAGCTGATCAAGGAACCAGTCATACAGCTCTCGATTATTTTCGAATTCTAAAGTACAAAGAGAATGAGTAATCCCTTCAATTGAATCGCACAGACAATGGGCAAAATCATACATAGGATAAATACACCAATCTGTTCCTTTTCGATAATGCTCAGCATGTCTTATTCTATAAATAAGGGGATCACGCATTTTCATATTCGCTGAAGCCATATCAATCTTTGCCCTGAGAACATGTGAGCCGTCTTCGAATTTCCCTGCCCGCATCCCCTCAAAAAGGCTGATATTTTCTTCAATAAACCTTTTTCTATAAGGACTTTCTTGGCCCGGCTCAGTGACCGTTCCCCGGTATTTTCTGATCTCCTCCTCACTGAGGCTGTCTACGTAAGCTTTCCCTTCTTTGATCAATTGCAGGGCATATTGATACAGTTTTTCAAAATAATCTGAAGCATAATATTGACGATCATCCCAGTCAAACCCAAGCCAATGAACATCCTGTTTAATTGACTCAACATATTCGAGACTCTCGGTGGTAGGATTGGTATCATCAAAGCGAAGATTACAGGTCCCTTTATATTCAGAGGCTACGCCGAAATTCAGGCAGATGGATTTGGCATGCCCTATATGCAGATACCCATTTGGTTTCGGAGGAAAACGAGTGGCCACACGACCATTATTTTTATTTGCTTTGATATCTTCAGTAATAATAGTGCGGATAAAATCAGCAGCAGCTAACTCATTATTTTTCTGTTCTTTTTCAGATTCTTCTGCTTTGGAGAAATTTTCTCTATTCTCCTCGCCCATAATTCATTTTTCCTTTCTCATCTCTATTAAATATATTAGCTATTTTGATATATTAGTTATTTTAAATCTTTGAATCTTCCTGTCTTTCGATTAGATTATTCTAACATTTTAGATAACTTATTCCAACAAATAATCTTTATATTTTATAGTTATACTATTGAGATTGATTGGTTGAT
>JAUWIR010000106.1 GCA_030605265.1 Pseudomonadota bacterium
AATGTCTTCTTCAAAAATACCAGGAGAATTTGAATTAATCAAGCATCTTCAAAAAAAGTTAAAATCTTATAGCCGGAATCAAGCCATATTGGGTATAGGGGATGATTGCGCAATAATACAGGGCCCTTCAGGGAAACATCTTTTGATAACTACGGATATGTTACTTGAAAAGGTCCATTTTAGTTCTCATTATTCCTCCTACAATCAAATTGGAGAAAAATCACTTTTGGTGAATATTAGCGATATTGCCGCTATGGGAGGAGAACCAAGATATGCCTTTCTCTCTTTAGCCCTGCCGTCTTCTATCGCTTTTGAAAAGATCGATGAACTCTTGCAAGGAATAACTGAAACAGCCCGGAACTACTCAATAATGATTTTAGGAGGGGATACTAATGCAAGCCGCCTTGGGGACAATTTTTCTGACCATCCGGCTTCAGAAGGGTGTGGGTTAGTGATTAGTATTACTTTAATTGGTGAAATTTCCCCTGATAAAATAATAACCAGAAAAGGCGCCAACAGAGGGGATTTGATTCTGGTCACAGGCCAACTTGGCGCTTCGGCTGCAGGGCTGGATATTTTAGAACATCTGCAGGATTCTTATAATGAAAAGCCTTTTTATGAAGATTTAGTCAAAAGGCATCAGGTGCCTGTTGTTCGCCTTCAGGAATCAAGGGTTATCAGTCAACATCACCTGGCCACAGCCATGCTTGATATAAGTGACGGATTAGCAGGGGACTTGCGGCATCTGTGTTCTCAGTCTGATTCAGGGGCGGTAATATGGATCAGTCAATTTCCTGTTGCCCAAGGGGTAAAGGAAATTGCCGGTATTCTCAATAAATCGTACCTTTCCTATGTTTTTTCCGGGGGGGAGGATTACGAGCTCCTGTTCACTTGTCCCCCTGAAAGAAGCCGGGAGGCCAAGAGCATAATTGAAGAAGCCACGAGTACCTCCATTACTGTTATTGGTGAAATTACCGAAAAAACAAAAGGGATTCGGGCAATAGACTTAAATGGCAATACTGTGCCGGTCTCCGCAGGTTTTGATCATTTCCATTAATAGAATAGAGAACAAGCATCAAAAAAACAAGAGGAGCATTATGAAGAATTTAGAGACAAAAATTACTGATGCTTTAAATGAGATTAAAAAACAAACACAATTATTACCGAAAATTGGCATAATCTTAGGCACTGGAATGGGCGGCTTAGTAAAAAAATTAAAAGAAAAAACCTCTTTGCCCTACAGCCAAATTCCAGGGTTCCCCTATACTTCTGAAAAAAGCGAACAAGAACAACTCATAATAGGGCAGTTATCCGGAAAGCCAATTCTTATCATGCCCAAGAGGTTTCACTATTATGAGGGATTTACCTCAGCGCAAATCTCTTTTCCCATACGGTTATTGAGCCGACTTGGCATACAGATGATGATTATCTGTAATTGTGCCGGGGGGCTTAACCCTTTATTTCAGCCGGGGGACCTTATGGCCATTGTGGATCACATTAATCTTTTGGGTACAAGTCCCTTAATTGGGCCGAATCAGGATACCTTTGGCCCCCGATTTCCGGATATGAAAAATGCTTATGATCCTGAATTGATTATACAAGCTGAGAATATAGCCTTAGAGGAAAAAATTCGACTTCATAAAGGAGTATATATAGCTGTTCACGGACCAAATCTGGAAACTCCTGCTGAGACAAGGTTTTTACGTTCTATTGGTGGGGATGCCATAGGAATGTCAACAGTCCCGGAAGTTATCGTAGGAGTGCATGCCGGCTTATGTATTTTGGGTTTTTCCATTATTAGCAATGTAAACCTTCCTGATGCCTTTAAGGTCATAGATTATGATGAGATTGTTGCTGTAGCTTCAGAAGCGGAATCGAAACTTATTAACCTTATTGTTAAGCTGGTAGAGGGACTTTAACCGAACAACGCCAAGAATCAGTTATGATATGGAAAAAGAGGAGAGAACATGAACTCAAATGAGAAGGCCCCAAAGCTTGTTGATTTTTTAGTGATTGGCAAATGGCTTCTGTCCATGGCTTCACAAACTGAGGCTATAGAAGAGGGGGCGGTAGCTGTTGAAAAAGATCGGATTGTTGATGTTGGAAAAGCCATGGACCTAAAGAGTAACTATAAGGCAAAAGAAATCCTTCATTTTCCGCATCATTTAATCATGCCCGGGCTTATTAATGCGCATACTCATGCAGCCATGACTTTATTTCGCGGTTTGGCTGATGATCTTCCCCTTATGGAATGGTTGCAAGAGTATATTTTCCCGGCAGAGAGCAAGTTATCTGATGAATTGGTGTATACAGGCACTCAGCTTGCTTGCACTGAAATGATGCTTTCAGGAACAACTACCTTTTGTGATATGTATCTATTTGAAAAATCAGTAGCTCAGGCAGCCAAGGATTCGCAGATAAGGGCCGTTGTTGGAGAGGTGCTTTATGACTTTCCTTCTCCAAATTATGGAGACATCCAATCCGGTTATTCTTACACTGAAGAACTCATTCAGCAATGGCAAGGAGATCCTCTCATTTATCCGGCAGTTGAACCCCACTCTCCCTATACTTGCTCTCCGGATTTATTAAAGAAAAGTAAACAAATCGCTGAAAAATATAAAGTGCCTTTTATCATTCACTTAGCTGAAACTGAACAGGAAATTAAGATCATTCAAGATCGATACGGCAAAAACCCTGTTGAACATCTTCAAGCCCTTGGCGTCCTTGATAATCAAGTATTGGCGGACCATTGCGTTTGGGTCAGGGATCGTGATATTGAATTATTTCAGGAGCGTGGAGTAAGAGTAGCTCATTTGCCTGAAAGCAATATGAAATTGGCCTCCGGCGTGGCCCCAATCCCTAAAATGCTCAGGAAAAAAATTCCCGTTGGACTGGGAACAGATGGTTGTGCGAGTAATAATAATCTTGATCTTTTCCAGGAAATGGATATGGCGGCAAAGCTCCATAAAGTATTCAGCCATGATCCTACAGTCATGGGAGCTGAAGAAGTAGTGAAAATGGCTACTATTGAGGGAGCTCGCGCCTTAGGTTTGGAGAAAGAGATTGGAAGTCTTGAGAAAGGCAAAAAAGCTGATTTTATAATCCTTGATTTTCATAAACCTCATTTGGTCCCAGTATACAATCTTTATTCTCATCTTGTGTATGCAGCGCAAGGGGCTGATGTGGACACTGTTTTTATCAATGGAAAGCCGGTGATAAAGAATCGAGAATTTTTAGAAATGGACTTAGAAAAGGTCCTTGGGCAGGCCGGCGAGATAAAAAGAAAAATACTCGGGTTTTTAAAAAAGTAGCGGGCTGATAAAATGAGGGAAAAAGCGGATTTACTTGTTTGTAATGGAACACTCTTAACTATTGATGATAATAGGACAATAATTGAATCAGGTGACCTGGCCATTCAAAAAGATACCATTATAGCGATTGGTAGGAATTTATCAAAAAGATTTCATTGCTCTAAGATTATCGATGCCTCAGAAAAATTGGTCATGCCGGGACTTATTAATTGTCATGCACATAGCGCCATGACAATTTTTAGAGGGTTGGCCGATGATCTTTCTTTGATGGATTGGCTGCAGAATCATATTTTTCCTGCTGAGGCACGATTCATTAACCCTGAGAACGTCTATACAGGGACCCTATTAGCTTGTATTGAGATGATAAAATCAGGGACCACAACAGTGTGTGACGGGTATTTTTTTGAATCAGAGGCGGCAAGGGCACTAAATGATGCAGGCCTTCGCGGAGTAATGGCCCAGGGGATTATTGATTTTCCCTGCCCTGATGCGCAGAATTCTCAAGAAGGATTGCAGCTGGCTGAGGGATTTATTCAGCAATGGAAAAATTCAGATCGAATTGTTCCCGGAATTTTTTGCCATTCCGCTTATACCTGTCATCCGCAGACACTTCAGAAGGCCAAAGAAAAAGCATTAAAATATAAAGTCCCTTTTTGTATCCATCTTTCTGAGACAAAAGAAGAGATTGAACAGGTTGTGCAAAAATATGGCAAAAGACCAGTCCCTTATTTAGCTGATCTTGGGGTTTTGGATGAAAATGTGATAGCCATTCATTGTGTTTGGTTAACTTCTGAAGAAATAAAGCTTCTTAAAGAAAATAAAGTAAAAATAGTATATGTACCAGAGAGTAATATGAAATTAGCTTCCGGGATTGCGCCTGTTCCTGAATTTTTTAAACAGGGTATTCTTGTTGGATTAGGTACTGACAGTGCAGCCGGCAATAATGATTTAGATTTATTTTTAGAAATGGACACTGCAGCAAAACTACAAAAAATTGCCTTAAAAGACTCGACTGTGATGAAAGCTGAAGAAGTTGTGCTTATGGTTACTCGCAATGGCGCCAAGGTGCTTGGATTGGAGGATAAAATAGGATCTCTTGAGGTTGGTAAAAAGGCTGATCTTATAGTAATTGATTTGAAAAAACCTCATCTTCTCCCCTTGTATAATCTTTATTCCCATCTTGTTTATGCACTGAGTGGTCCTGATGTTGATGTGGTAATTGTGGATGGTAAAGTTCTTATGGAAAACAGGAAACTTTTGCTTTTAGACGAAAAGGAGATTATGGAAAGGGTTGTCAGTTTATCAAATCTTATCAGGTAGATAGGGGTTAATTTCCTTATAATTTGAAGATAAAAAAATTTGTAATTGTAAAAAAAAGGGCAATCCTTGCGGATTGCCCTTTTTATATGCTTTTGTGAAAAATCTAACTTAGTGGAGTAAAGTTGAGATAAAGCATTTGCCACTGTCATCAGAACTATCGGAATCCTGAATAGCGGTAATCAGGTTCTTTCCGGCAGGGTCTCCTTCTGCTTCACTATCATCATCAGCAACAAATAAAAATTTATAACCTAAGTCATTATCACCATTGGTAGTTAGTTCCACTGTAGTTTCGTAATCTTTTCCATCACTGTAATCATCATCTGTAGGATCTGATGCTGTAAGATCTTGTGAAAGATCGTCTGCATCGTTAAATGAATCATTGCCATTTCTATCAATCAATAACTTAGCAGTCTTTGGCGCTATACCCTTACTACAATCTCCACTATCATAAATATAGCGGACTTTGAAAGTGACGGTATGAGTTCCTGTAGATAGTTCATCATCGCTGGTGCCTGAAGTTTTGAATATGGTATCACCTGGTATCCAGGTCAGTAGTGGTCTTACATCCAAATCATAAGTTGTATCATAATCAATCTCTAATTGCGGCCGTAAATTTTTATCTACCGCATCAGATGAGAAAATTTCAATATACTCATTATCTGAAGGCATTACTTCTTGAATAGCTCGAGAGCTTACCAGAACAATTTTAGTAATTCCGCCTTGCTCTATAAGCATATCCGCTTGGGTATTAAGTTTTGTCCCATCTAATAAAGTGGTTTCAACGCCTATTTCAATCTCATTTTTTCCAGTGGCATAATCGTCTCCGTCATAATATATAAAATTTGAGACAGCCTTTTTTCCAAGTTCACCACTGACTGCACCCCAATCAGGGTTCCATAGAGGATCGGTATAAGCAGATTTTCGAACTTCAATATCATAGGTAGTAACAGTGTCGTTATGTGCTTCTTTTCCATAAAGAATCAGTTTTGCTCCGGAAATGACGGCATCAGGGTGAATAGCCGAGGTATTAAAGGACAGGTAGGATTTAAAGATTTGATAATTTCCATCAAGAGTTTGCCCTATTTTCATATTATCATCCAATACGGTAGTAGTGAAGGTATTCCCTTTACTCGATCCTGCATCCGGTTCCCCATCCACTGCTCCGCTAGCACCTCGTTTGCCGGGTGATTTTGAGCTTGTTATCCATTCATATCCACGACTTCCTCCACCTAAAACTCCAAAGTTATAATCTTTGTCTCCCTGTTCAAATTGCCCATATTGGGCCCCTGAGGACTTTAATTCTCCATCGGCTTGCGTGCTATTGGTGACAAACTGAGCTGAACATATACTGCAAAAAAAGAGTACAATAGTTCCCATGAGTAATACTAAGTGTGGCAGCCTTTTTCCTTTCACGGTTCCCTCCTCATACAAAGGTTAAAGTTTGATGGATTAAAGCGATTAATTCGCTTCATAGTAAGATTAAATGAAGGGATATGCAATATGATTGCCAATTAGTTTAAAAAAAATAATCCTTTATAAATCATATAAATAAAGTATATCTGTTTTTTGAGGGGAATTTAGACCCTGATAATTTGCTTTTTTTTTGTGCATCGATTTTTTGAAATGTTCCAAATGCATCCATAATATGATTTATATACTTTGTTTATATAGTAATTTTAGATACTTAACGGCTAAACGTCCTGAGAGCTACTATGATCTCATCCCTGAGAATAATGGAGATATTTATGCCCACTCAATTGAAAAATATTAAATATATACGGTATAATTTTTCTAAAATAAATTAAAAAATTAGATAATCTCGTAAAAACTAAAACCTAAAAGGTGAAAATATTTATCAATAGCCTTATTCCGAGAAAAAAATATATAATATCCATATTTTTAGGTTTTTACTTTTTACTTTCTGCGAATGCGCCAAATGTAGTTTTTAAATTTTTTGAGGGTTAAATCAGCTTATCGAAAAAGGTGCAATTCGTGAGAAATAAGGAATAAAAATGCTTTATAACAAAGCTCAAAATAAATAGTATACTTCATTAGGCTCGTTAAGGTGTTATTAAGGGTTTTAGGGTGTGGAAAATTTTGACAAATGATAGTAAATTGATTATACTTAACAGTTTATTATAAGTGGCTTTGAAAAATAATGTGCTGTAGTGAAAGGAAAGGTAAGTTGAAAAAAGGATTAATAATAGCTATTGACGGACCTTCTGCCGCTGGTAAAAGCACTTTGGGTAAGCTATTAGCCAGAGAGTATAATTATACCTATATAGATACGGGTGCAATGTACAGGGCCTTAGCCTGGAAAGCAATGCAATTACATATTTCGGAAGATGATGAAAATTCTTTAGTCAACCTTCTTCGGCAAAGTGATATTGCCCTTAAAAATGTTCAAAAAGATGGGGAATTAGAAATAATAATCCTTTGGAATGGAGAGGATTTGACTCCTTTTATTCGCACTCCTGAGGTAAGTATGGCTGCATCGAAAATTTCCGCTTTACCTCAAGTAAGAATAACTATGGTTGAGCTGCAAAGAATAATAGTGGGGCAAGGGGCAGTTGTTATGGATGGTCGGGATATAGGCAGTTTTGTTTTTCCCAATGCTGATAAAAAGTTTTTTTTGGATGCCAGTGTAGAAGAACGTTCCAGGAGACGTTTTAAGGAGTTAAAAGAAAAAGGTATGCAAGTAGAGTATAATGAGGTGTTAGATGATTTAAAAAAACGAGATAAAAATGACACAACTCGATCTTTAGCTCCTTTAATTAAAACTGATGATGCGATTGTTATTGATTCTACAAATAAGGAAATTAACGATATTTTGTCCTCCATGAAGACGGAGATAGGTGGTTTTAATAAAAAGAAATGAAAAGATAATTTTGTTGTAAATTAATTAAAAGTGTGCTAACCTTTACGATGTTTTGTGTCATTATCTGATGATGTAAATCAGATAGTATAATTATTATTATGACTTCGAATATCTATATAATTGCTCAGCAGAATTCATTGTATTTTTATAATAAGTTAGCTTATATTCAAAGGGTAGCTACCCTTTGATAAATATATCCAGTTAGGGGGTTTACACACTAATGGCTGAAACCAATAATTCAAAAGATTTACTAGTCTCTGAGGAAGAGAACAAAAATTCAGAAAAGAAAGGAGCAGTTTCGGAAAATCCATCCAGCGAAACACAGATGGAGGAAACAAAACAGGTCGAGGATTTTTCCGAGGTGGACGAAGAAGGTTTTCTTGAGGAGGAATTTGATCAAGAGGAACTTGACCGTTTGTATTCAGAAAGTTTAAAGCATATAGAAGAGGGTGAAGTTGTCAAAGGAACGGTCATCCAGATCCAAAATGATGAGGCTTTGATAGATATTGGCTATAAATCAGAAGGAAGAGTTCCCCTGTTTGAATTTCGCACACCTTCAGGAGAGGTAAATATAAAAGTAGGCGACGAAGTTTTCGTTTTGCTTGAAACAATGGAGGATGCGGATGATCAGATAGTTTTATCTAAAGAAAAAGCAGATAAAATAAAAATCTGGGATGATCTGATAGAAGTATATGAGAAGAATGAGACTATTGAAGGTAAAGTAATGAGAAGAATTAAGGGCGGCTTGACGGTAGATATTGGGATTTCGGGCTTTTTACCCGGGTCACAGATAGATATAAAGCCCATTAAAGATCTCGATAGTCTTGTTGGTCAACTCATATATATGAAGATCATTAAAATTAATAAAAAGCGTGGGAATATCGTCTTATCTCGAAGATCTCTTCTGGAAGAAGAAAGAGAAAAGAAGAGAAAGGTTGCCCTGGAGACTATAGAAGAAGAGAAGTTAGTAAAGGGGATTGTAAAAAATATTACTGAGTATGGGGCATTTATTGATCTTGGTGGAATCGATGGATTGTTACATGTTACAGATATGTCTTGGGGTAGAGTTCGCCATCCTTCTGAAATGTTTGTCATAGGTGATGAAGTTGAGGTCATGATTTTAAAATTTGATCGAGAGAACGAGCGAGTTTCTCTTGGCTTGAAACAAAAAACCCCTGATCCATGGGAAAAGGTAGATGAGAAATATGTTATTGGTAGCCGTGTTAGAGGGAAAATAGTCAGTTTGACCGATTATGGGGCTTTTGTTGAATTGGAAGAGGGTGTGGAAGGCTTGATCCATGTCTCGGAAATGTCTTGGACGCGAAAGATCCGGCATCCATCAAGAGTTGTTGCTATTGGTGAAATTGTAGAGGTTATTGTCTTGGATATTGATAAAGATAATAAAAGAATCTCTTTAGGAATGAAACAAACGGAACCAAACCCTTGGTTAATTATAGAAAGTAAATATCAAGTAGGATCAAAAATTACCGGGCGTGTAAGGAATATTACAGATTTTGGTGCTTTTGTTGAGTTGGAGGAAGGGGTAGATGGTCTCATTCATATTTCTGACCTTTCTTGGACTCAGAGAATAAAGCATCCTTCTGAAATTTTGAAAAAAGGGGAAAAAGTAGAAGCTGTAATATTGAGTATAGATACTAAAAACGAACGGCTATCATTAGGAATAAAGCAATTACAACCTGATCCCTGGTCCAAAGTGGAGGGGAAATATCCCCTTGGAGAGTTGATTAAATGTAGAATTAGCCGAGTCACTGACAGCGGGGCTGTGGCCGAGCTGGAGCAAGGGATTGAAGGATTTATTCATATAAGTGAAATGGGCAAGGAGTATAAAGGTAGTGATTCCAAAAAAGCCTTTACCTTAGGAGATGAAGTCATGGTAAAGGTTATTCGGATGGATATAGAATCAAGAAAAATTGGGCTCAGTATTAAAGGATATGAAGAAGCCAGCTCTAGCGCTGTCCTGGAGGAGTATCAGCAGGAACAAAAAGATCTTAATATCAATACTATTAGTGGATTAGAAAATTTGGACCTTCCTCAAGGATCCTCTGAAACTGAAGAATCAGAACAAGAAGAGACCTCTGAGGAGCAAAACAGTGAAGAAAAGGAAAAGATAGACTCTCAGGATGAGTTAGATAAAGATCAAGGGCAAGGTGAATAGGGCCTTTTTGAGCAAAAAAACAGTTTGATTTGTAAGTTAATAAAAATGTTCCCAGTCACTCTTTCGTGACTGGGAACTTTTTTTTAAATTTTTTTCCCATGACTTAAATTTTAGTTAGGTTATTTTTTTATGAAAGTAGGCATACTTTCAGATACCCATATCCCTGTAGTAGGCAAAGATTTACCGGAAGCACTTTTTTCGGCATTTAAAAATGTAGATCTTATTGTCCATGCAGGAGATTTAGTCTGTACTGAGGTATTAGATATACTTTCTTCTTATGCGCCTGTACACGCCGTTTGTGGAAATATGGACCCACCAGCTATTAAGGGAGAATTACCTGAAAAATTAGTTTTTTCTTTAGAAGGAATAAAAATTG
>JAUWIR010000365.1 GCA_030605265.1 Pseudomonadota bacterium
AGTAATCCTTTTCAGGGATGCCGGGCATCTGTGACCAGAAGATATGGTTCTCCTCAATATGAAGAGTTTCTTTGGAAAAGCTTAGTATTGTTCCTAGGCCTGACACTTGCCCATTGATAGTATTGGTCCTTTTTCCCGGGGTTTCCCCCTGATATAACCAGTAAACCCTGGTATCAGTAAAAAAAGTGTCCAGGCCTTGGGCGTAGAATACACAATAATCTCCAGGGCTTAATCGGACCTCTTTCTGTGAGACTACTTTTAAGGGGACCTCTTTTCCCTCGGTAAAAAGCTGCAAGGTTTCGGGATGGTAAAAAGTGGTGGAGCAGGCATTGGGATAGATCCCTAAATGCTCTTTGAGAATTTCCAGGGCATCCTTTGGCGAGCAATCACCATCCCCATTTATATCACAGGGAATATCATCGCAAGAAATACCCGATGTGGTGGGACAAATCTCCAGGTAAACATCCAAAAGGCTTTCCGCATCATCGAAAGTGATTTGCCCGTCATTATCAATGTCTCCATCAATAGCCCCTTGATATTCATCCAAGGAAAGTTTATAAATCCCTTCTTTTTGTATCTCAATTCTTAAAGCGGTTTCTTGACTGTTTGAGGATATGCTCTTTATGATTTTTTTTATTATGGGTTTTGTTTTTATAAGCGTTTCTTGGGCTTGTTGATCATTCGTTATTTCGGGGCTTTGTTGATAGATGCTTGTTTGTGAGCCCTTTTGATAATTAATGAGCAAATTTTCCCCAAGCTCTTTAAAGGATTTTTTTCTTTTATTCCTTTCCGTGCTCTCTCCTGACCCTAAAGGATACTGGAAGGTTACTTTAAAGCGAAGGCGCTGATAGTAGCAAAGCTCTTTTGTTTTAGGGTCCCAATGGAAGGGGTAGATGATAACCCTGGCGAAAGTCTCTTCTCGAAGAAGGCCTCGGGAATCAATTTTCACTATTTGTTTTGGGAAAAAATCTGAAGAGTTATAAGAAGCAGAAGCATTATAAATTGACTCATTTTTAAAAAAAATCCCCTGCTTTAAGCCCGGATGCATTATACCATCGAGTAATGACTCATCCCTGATTACCTGTTTTAGGACCGGATAAATCAAACAATTGGGCAATGATTTTTCCTCTTTCTCCAGCACCTCTATTTGTATGTCCCCCTTACTTGGGGCCTGGATGAGAAATGCCTTGAAGGGAAGTTCCGGGTACCCCGGCTCAGTTGTTTTTGCCCATCCAGGCAGAAGAATCCTTTGATACCTTTTACCGTCAGGGCCCAAAAGCTCCTCCAGCTCAAAAGAAGGCAAGGTAAGCTTTGCACTAAACCCATAGTCATCAGAAGTTACAATGGTGATATCCTTATCAATATATTTTGCCTGCACTGATGACGGGATAACCATGCCAGCCGCCATAAGCAGTATCCATAATATCCATGCTCTAAGGGATAGACGAAATAGTTTACACTGCATGCATCACCAATTTGGCATCCTTCATTTGTCTGTTTACACTTTTTAGTTTTACAGATAAATAAAAAAACTACTTTTGAAAGTTTAAAAAGTGTCAACTACTTTTGGGCATAAATGAAGGATGCCACCAATTTTTTCATTTCCTGAAGCCTTCCCACTGAAAGCCGATAACAGGGGACATGATCCAAAAGTGCATTTACCTCCATAAAAAACCTTCCAGGGGACACTCGTGCATTGCCCTGATGCACCAATCCCTGCTTTAGGTCTTGCATTAAAAAGAAAGCAGCCTCATGATTGGAAATTTGAGTTAATCGTGGGGCTTTATCAAAATTAGATGTTTTTAAGGTAACCTGATAGACATTCCAAATATACTCCTTATGTTTTTGCAGGAGTTCTTTTACTTTTTTCGTTAATCCCAGTCCCTTGGGATAGGAGAGCCGAAAATCTAAAAATTGAGGATGTATCCTTTCCAAGGTGACCTTTGGCAATTGCTCCAGGTCCTGAAAAAATTCATGCACACTTTCTTTTAAGCCAATCTCAAGAGCGCACCTAGTGGTATCTGCCTCATCACTTGCCTCAAGACAGATGACACACTTTATCTTGCAGGGGCGGCTGTTTTCCTTTGACAGAAGGGGAACAGGATCAATAGGAGATTTTTTCTCTCGAAGATAAGTTCTCTCCTTGGATGTATTAGCGGTATTATGCACCCACAGGCTTCTGGGAAAGGGATGAAGGAGCTTTGTTTTTTTATGGATAGGGCAGACATCATCGGAAAAAAAGCCAAAACCGCCGGCAAGAAGTTCTCGCACCATGGTGGTCTTCCCTATGCCTGGCGAGCCTGCAATAATCAGAGCTTTATCGTGTTTAGTAACTACACCTGCATGGAGCAGGAGAAAATTTTTTATCTGGCTGTAAATTTTTCTAAGGATTATTTGATAGGCATAGGCACATTTGTCAGGATGGCCTTGTAAGGAAAAGAGTTGGCTATTTATCCTGACACAAGGGCCATTCTTTCTTTTGTCCCCGATAGTGCAGGAATTTTTATTGTTTTTATGCGGAGTTTCAGCCTTTGTGCCTTTGTGCCTCTGTGCCTTTGTGCCTTCTTTTAACCTGATAGTGCAGGATAATTGTTTTACTGTCTTTATGGCTGCTGTCCTGAACCAGCCGTAATCCCTGTCAAATAATTCCAGGAATTCAGGTGAATCAGCTTCCAGGGTAATTCCCACCTCTAAGATTTGGTAAAACGATTGATTGCCGGCTTTTTGAATATTTTTCAACACCACGAATTTATTTGTTCCTTTGTTTTTTCTCTCTGCTTTGTTCATATAGCCTATCAAATTCATCTCTGGTCAAATAATACAGGTTCATAGAAATTTCCATCTGGGTTTGCAATTCATAGAGAGAACCCGTTGCAATTCGCAGGAAATGAAGATAGTCATTAGTCGAATTTCGACCATACCCTTCCGCCATGTTGCTGGGAATTGAAATTGCGCAACGTCTCATTTGAGAAGTTAGTCCATAAACTTCGACATTAGGGAATCCTTTAGAGATCTTATATATTTCAGTAACTAATGTCATCGATTTTTGCCAAACCTGCAAATCTCTATATGTTTTCATTTTTCTTCGTACCACTGCGCTCTTGTATTACTTTTTGGCCATGATCATCGTTTCGGTTACCTACTGCGTAATGTCATTCGGGATTAATGTTTGAAAGGCCATATTAACGCAGAGACGCAGAGACTCGCAGAGTTTTTATTTTTATTTTTCTAATTCATTGCGGCCTCAATAATTCTTTCTGATATTTTGTTTTCATGTATAATTAATTAAAAAAATATTTTTTCTCTGCGTGCTCTGCGAACTCTGCGTTTATAAAATATCTAATATTTACAATACATTATTCTAATGGCCGAAACGATGATCAAGGCCTACTTTTTCTTTGCCCCTCTGTGCCTTTGCCTTTGCCCCTCTGTGCCTTTTTTTATTTCACACTTTCCAAAAAGCAAGGCCCTAATTGAGAATCTTTTTCATCCTTTTTGCCTGCCGCATCATCCTCAATTACTACAGTGTTACTAAGAGTATTACTTTGGCCGCTATTGTTTTCCTGCTCACCATCATCTGAGGTTGGCCCATAAAAGCTGCTTATGCCGTCATCACTGATGTCCTCTAATTTGTAATAATAGGTTTGGTCAGGCTCAACATCACAGTCGTCAAAAGAATAGGAAGCGCCCCAAGTATCTCCGCCTTTTGAAAGTATTAATTGATCAGTGATTCGTGTGTACCCCTCCTCCTTTGTTTCACTTCTCCGGATATGAAAACCGGCGTTATCAATCTCAGAGGCTGTTTGCCACTGAAGGAGTATGCAGTTTTGGGCATTATCTTCAGTAGCTGTAAAAGAGGCCATGGCTACCAGAAGGGGGCCGTCCTGTTGTACTTTATACTCAGGGGAGGCATTTTGAAAATGGATCCAGCCCACATTCTCCGACCAGGCATAGCCGTCAAAATCACCGCTGCCGGTATTTATGGTTACCTGACTGTCTGTGGGAAAGTTAATCCAGCCCACAGTCTCGCTCCAGGCATAGCCGGAAAGGTTGCCGCTTCCGTCCCTGTTTACCCCCCAGTTGTCAGAGGCAAGGGTGGCATATTGTCCGTCCGCTGGCGATCCTGCCCCCAGCTTTATCCAGCCGATGTTTTCAGCCCAGACATAGCCGTCAAGATAAGTTGTGCCAACAATAACACCGCCATGGGCGGGTCTGAAATTCTGCCACCCTGTGTTTTCCGACCATGCATATTTGTTGGTAGTGGAGATGTTAATGTCATCCTGAGCCAATGCAGGCTGAAGTCCTGAGAGGCAGAAAACCAAGAGACAAACAAAAAAAGTTTTTATACCGGGTTTTTTTTTCATTTCATGCTCCTTTCCTATTTATGGGTTTTAACCTTTAAATATCCATATACAAAGTTTATCTATATAAAAAGTTCCAAAAACGGCCTTTGTTTATACATCAGGTATGGGGCTGTACCTGCATATCAAAGCACGTTCAGCAACAGGGCCAAATCTTCTGCCTGTTTCCCCAATCCATGATGCAGGCAGTCCGCTATTCATTCTGTCTGGAAATACCCACTAACTGCTCCGAAACATAGAGATAGGCACGGGTGCCGGCGAACCCGCCTGCTTCATGTCACAGACGGGCCAGTGTTTTAAACCATTCAAGTTCCCTGCGCAATTCCAACAGCAAAGGTCCACGGTCGCGGCTGTTGTTGGCCATGATAATCCGTTTAAGTATCCCCATGCTGCATTCGCGCAGTTGCGTGCCCAAAGTGTATTTATGGTAGCGGCTGAAATTACGCACGATCTTTTCCATATGCACCGACAAATCAAAGGCAGCGCGGTATATGGGAAGATGCTCATAACGCGCCATCAGCCGGATCCCTATTAAGGTCCATTTCCGGTTTTACCGAAACATTCCCTCGAAGATATATCAATTCTAAAGATACCTCGCTCCTTGTTCAGGTCCTGCAGGGCAATAGCCACAGAATAGCCCGCCCGCACCAGCCTGCCCACATAAAGATCAATGCCTGATTTGGGAAACCCTCCCAAAACAGCAGGCGCATCCACATCCCCGGCCGGCTGCAATTTTAATCCGGTTACCCGGGATACCGCCCCGGCATCATCATCCAATACTTTTATGAATGCCCCTGCCTGCATGAGCAGGATGCAGCCCTTGGCATCTTTCTTTAA
>JAUWIR010000417.1 GCA_030605265.1 Pseudomonadota bacterium
AGCGCCTCTCGCCCATTTCCCGCCACCATCACTTCATATCCGTCTTCAACTAAGATATCCCGAATAATACTGCACATATTCGTTTCATCATCTACAATGAGTACTTTTTTCATTTCCATCATATATCCCCTTATGAAATTATAAACTAGGATAATGGACTGTTTTTTATTTATGTAGCTCAAAGTGAGCAAAATAGATGCCAAGACATGTTTTTTTTTAAAGGCGGATAAAAAAGGAATTACAGGAACTCAGAGGGATTTCTCGTCATCTTACTTTTCGGGATAGAGTAAAGAATTCGCACAAATCTGAGCAATTAGTTACCAAATCATAGAAACCAAATTTTATTTGTAACCGCTTACGGGTTCAAAGGTTCAGAGTTCAAAGGTTTAGGGCTTATGGTTCCCAAGATGAAAGTCCAAACAGGCTCACAAAAACTTAGCAATCTCATTCAGTATCATTATTTGATTGATATAAATCAATTGCCTGTTGGAGGTCTATATCCTTTGTATAGAGCGCCTTCCCAATAATTACTCCTTCTAATCCTAATGGCTCCAATTTTGCCAATTGCGCCAAATCCTCCATGTTGGAAATGCCACCAGAGGCAATAACAGGGAGATTTACTTTTTGGAGAAGTCTCTTTACAGCTTCTATATTGGGTCCCTTAAGTGTTCCATCTGTTTTAATATCTGTAAATATGATATTCCTCACTCCCCAGTCATCAAGCTGTTGACAAAATTCCAAAGCTGTTGAATCTATAGTATCTTTCCATCCACGTATGGCTATTTTCCCATCTTTAACATCTATACCTATGGAAATTCGGTTAGGGAATTTTTGGCATAAAGATTTTACTGCCTGAGGTTCCATAAAAGCGATTGTTCCTAAAATCACGCTATTAACACCGGAGGTGAGCAGTTTTTTAGCCATAACTGAGGTCCTGATTCCCCCTCCAAGTTCAATGGCTATACCTACTTCTTGGATAATATGCAGAATTGTTGAAAGATTTTGAGGGGTACCGGAAAAAGCGCCATCTAAATCTACTACATGAATGAGCCTGGCACCCTGTTCTTTCCATTTTTTAGCAACCTGTACAGGGGAGGGAGAGAAAACAGTTTTTTCTTCCTCTTTTCCTTGATATAATCGTACGCACTCTCCATTAATGATGTCAATTGCCGGTATTATAATCATATTACTCCTACTTGGGGTTGTTAAATAATATTTTATTCCCCTTACCCTAATCCAGACAAGTCGGAACCAAAAAGTATCTATTATTGTTTTTCCACAAAGACACAAAGTTTTTATTTCTTCTTCGCGCCCTTGTGGAAATATAAAAATTTTATACTTAGAAACATGAAATTTAGAATTAAGCGCCTAAAAAATTAGAGTTTTCCCTTTGTTGAGAGAACGTCTTTCATCGTAGGATCTATACGGGTCGCCTGGCTTAAAGCTCTTCCAAAAGCCTTAAATATAGCCTCTATGATATGGTGAGGATTCTTTCCATAAAATAGATTTATATGTAAAGTTATCATGCTGTTACTAATAAAAGCGCGAAAAAATTCCTCAATCAAGCCTATATCAAAACTTTTTATTTTTCCGCTAATCTCCACATTGTATACTAATAAGGGTCTTGAGCAAATATCAAGTGCAACTGTTGCTAACGCTTCATCCATGGGAAGGGTAGCTGCTCCATAACGGCGAATTCGTTTTTTATTTTCCAGTAATTTATGTAAAGCCTCCCCCAAGGTAATCCCCAAGTCCTCTACCATGTGATGATCGTCTACATCAATATCACCAGTAGCCTTTATCTGTAAATTAAAAAAACCATGCTTACAAAATAAGGAAAGCATATGATCCATAAAAGGAACTGACGTATCAATCGTGTATTTTCCTTGGCCATCAAGTTCAAATTCAAACGATATATTCGTCTCTGAGGTTTTTCTCTCTAATGTAATATTTCTGCTCATAATTACGCTACCCTGTATGTTTATTCTAAAAATATTCTATTTTTATACTATCAATTCTTTGATTTTTCAAGTATCATTATAAATAATGGCGGAGGAGAAATACCCTTAGGAGGAAATTGGGAGTTACCCCCCTTTTAATTTTGAAAATATAAAGGATTTAAGAAAAATGCCTATCTATGAATATCAATGTTTAACATGTTTAAAAAATTTTGAAAAACTCTTCTTAGGCGCTCATCAACAGAATATCTCTTGTCCTTACTGTTCCAGCCAAGAAATAGAAAAACAACTTTCAGTATGCCGCTTGAATCTTTCTAAAAATACTCCCTCCTATTCATCATCCTCCAGCTCATGTAGCACATGTGCAACAAAAAATTGTAGTACATGTAAATAACTGTGGTATTGCAATGTAAATTAGAAAAATTTTTCTTTTTTTTCCTGAAGCGTTTTACATTGAATGCAGAGAGTAACCACAGGTCTTGCCATAAGCCGTTTTATAGCGATCTCACCACCACATTGATTACATGTGCCAAAAGTCCCATTTTCAATTTTCTCCAAAGCCTCATCAATTTTCACTAACAACTTCCTTTCCCGATCACGCATCCGCAAGACAAAATTTCTATCAGATTCAAAGGACGATTGATCAGCAAAATCTTGAGAATTTTCAGGATTTTGATGGATACTATCTTCAATAGTTTTATCACTAGCTGCCAGAATTCGCTCTCTCTCTTTTGAAAGCAGCTTTTTAATGGTCACTAGATCTTCCTCGCTAAACACTACTAATCCTCCCTTCCTATTAACTTTTTTAGTGAGCCCCTAGGGATTGCAAAAATTGAGTATCAATATTTCCATCATAAAAATCTTTATTTTTTATTATCTCCAAGTGAAAAGGAATAGTTGTATCTATCCCTTCAATAATGAATTCCCCCAAAGCTCTCTGCATTAAGTGAATTGCCTCCCTGCGATCATTTGCGTGAACAATTAATTTGGCAATTAAAGAATCATAATAGGGGGATACCTTGCAATTTTGATAAACGCAAGTATCGATCCTCACACCCAATCCTCCTGGTAAGTGCAAGTTAGTAATAGTACCGGGACAAGGGATAAAGGTTTTCGGATTTTCAGCATTAATTCGACATTCGATAGAATGCCCCCGGATATTTATACTGTCTTGAGTATACCTCAATTTTTTTCCCGCCGCCACTTTAATTTGCTCTTTTATGAGATCAATTCCCGTGATCATTTCAGTGACAGGATGCTCCACTTGAATTCTAGTATTCATCTCCATAAAATAATATTTATTGTCTTTATCAAGAAGAAATTCTACCGTACCAGTACTATAGTAATTAGTTGCTTTAGCCGCTTTTATGGCTACTTCACCAATTTCTTTTCTCAATTCAGAAGTTAAACAGGAAGATGGTGACTCTTCTATCAATTTTTGATATCTTCTTTGAATGGAGCAATCTCGCTCTCCTAAATGGATGACCTTTCCATAATGATCTCCCAGAATCTGAAATTCAATATGTCGAGGGTTTTCAATAAATTTCTCTATATAAAGGGAAGAATTATCAAAAGAACTTACAGACTCACTTTGAGCAGTCATAAAAGCATTCAGGAAACTTACGTCAGTATGTACTACCCGCATTCCTTTCCCGCCGCCACCTCCTGCAGCTTTTATAATCACTGGAAATCCAATTTCATGAGCAATCTCAAGGGCAGCCTTTGCATCCTCTACTGCTTGATCACTCCCCGGAATTATGGGGACCCCTGTTTTTTCCATTATTTCTCGAGCCTTAGCCTTATTCCCCATTTTATCTATACTCTCAAGACTCGGCCCAATAAATTTTATTTTACAGGTTTCACATATCTCAACGAATCGATGGTTCTCGGATAAAAAGCCATATCCGGGATGAATTGCCTCAGCATCAGTAATTTCTGCAGCGCTGATGATAGAGGGTATATTGAGGTAACTCTTTAAAGGATCAGAAGGGCCAATACAAATGGCCTCGTCTGCAAAGCGAACATGCAAAGAATCTATATCATCCTCGGAATAAGTGGCTACAGTTTTAATTCCCAATTCCTTACACGCACGTATAATTCTTAGGGCAATTTCACCCCGATTGGCAATAAGAATTTTAGAAAACATTTTTTTTTGAACCTTTACTGAGATGAATTCTTTTCAATGAGAAAAAGTGGTTCACCGTATTCTACGGGTTGAGCATTTTCAACAAAAATAGAAATTACTTTGCCGTCTATTTCTGATTCAACTTCATTCATCAATTTCATGGCTTCAACAATACACAGGATCTGCCCCTTTTTTACTGAATCTTCCAGCTCAACAAAAGTAGAAGCTCCAGGAGAGGAAGAGCGGTAAAAAGTGCCGACTAATGGAGATCGTATAATAATCTGATTATCATTTTCCTCTAAAATAGTTTTGGAATTCGTTTGTGGTTCATGCACAGGCGGTCTTTCTAATGTCTGTGGCGAGTTAATACTACTTTTTTTTACTTTGATACGAAGATCTCCCTGTTCTATTTCTACCTCACCAAAACCCTTTTCTTCGATTAAACTTAATATTTTTTCAATATTTTCAATATCCATATACTTTTTTTCCATTAAATAAAAAAATTAATTTTCATGACCTCTTACATTATAAATAAAATAATATTGAAAATACCTCATCCTAA
>JAUWIR010000347.1 GCA_030605265.1 Pseudomonadota bacterium
ATGGTGATGCGCGTGTTGAATGGGATGCGGAAAAAGAACGTAAGGACGGCACGAAAATCCCTTGCATAGTAACGGCAACTCCTTTTCGGGGGTCGAATGGAGAATTGCTCGGCATTGTCGAAGATTTCAAGGACATCACCGAGCGCAAGCGCATGGAAGATTCCTTGGACCAACGTGTCAAAGAATTAGCACGTTCTAATGCCGAGCTGCAACAGTTTGCCTATGTGGCCTCCCATGACCTGCAGGAGCCTTTGCGCATGGTGGCAAGCTATGTGCAGCTATTAGCGCGGCGATATAAAGGCAAACTCGATAGCGATGCCGACGATTTTATTAACTATGCCGTAGATGGGGCCAACCGCATGCAAGGGCTCATTAACGACCTTTTGGCCTACTCGCGGGTAGGCACCCACGGCCTTGATTTTGAGCAGACCGACTGCACAGCAGTCCTGGACCAGGCTGTTGCCAATCTGCAGGAGGGCGTTAAAGAGAATAAGGCTATAATCACCCATACCGCTATGCCAACAGTAATGGCGGACGCCCCGCAATTGGTCCAATTGTTCCAAAATCTGATTAGCAATGCCATAAAATTTCATGGCCAAGAGCCACCTCGCATCCATATCTCGGCTGAGCCAAAAAATGCCGAGTGGGTATTCTCAGTACGGGACAATGGCATTGGTATAGACCCACAGTATAAGGAGCGTATCTTTGTAATCTTTCAGCGTCTTCACAGCCAAACCAACTATTCGGGCACCGGCATAGGCCTGGCCATCTGCAAGAAGGTGGTGGAACGTCACTGCGGGCGTATTTGGGTGGAGTCTGAAGCCGGAAAGGGTGCAACATTATATTTTACCATTCCAAATAAAGGAGAAAAAAAATGAACTCTTCTTTCAGTTCTATTAGCCCGGTTGAGATTCTCTTAATAGAAGACAACCCTGGCGATGTGCGTCTGACTGTAGAGATTTTTAAGGAGGCTAAGATTCATAATAAAATGAATGTGATGACTGACGGAATAGAGGCCATGGCTTTCCTGCGCCAGGAAGGCGAGTATACTAATGTACCTCGCCCGGACCTTATTCTGCTTGATTTGAACTTGCCCAAAAAGGACGGCCGTGAGGTGCTGGCGGAGATCAAAGTCGATCCCGCCTTAAGACGTATTCCGGTAGTGGTCCTGACCACCTCAAAGGCTGAAGAAGATATTTTGAAGACCTATGACCTGCATGTGAACGCTTATATTACCAAGCCGGTTGACCTGGAGCAATTCATAGGCATTGTCAAGAGTATTGAGAATTTTTGGCTCACTATTGTGAAGCTGCCAAGGAGTTAATGAAATGGATAATGAACCAATAAAAATCTTGGTGATCGAGGACAATCCGGCAGATTTCCGCCTGCTTCAGGAAATGTTAATTGAAGTGAAGGATTTTTGCCATAATTTGGAGTGGGCCGATCAACTTTCGACTGGTCTGGCCTCTCTGGCCAGGGGAGGGATTGACATTGTTTTGCTGGATCTTTCATTGCCGGAAAGCCAGGGGTTGGACACCTTCGAGCGGGTATCCGCTCAAGCGCCTTGTCTGCCGATCATTGTAATGACCATTACCGCCGATGAAGAAACGGCTGTGAAAGCCGTGCAGAAGGGAGCGCAGGACTATCTGTTTAAAGGGCAGGTGGACGGCAATTTACTGGTTCGCTCCATACGCTATGCTATTGAGCGCAAGCGGACGGAAGAGGAGTTAAGGCAATACCGCGCCCACCTTGAGGAACTGGTAAAAGAACGCACTGTCCAACTAACAACAGCCAATGAACAACTGCAAGGGGAAATCATCAAGCGCAAGAGAGTAGAGGAGAGCTTGCGGGCTGAACAACAAAGGCTTTTTACTCTTTTGGATGGGCTGCCGGCCTTTGTCTATCTTCAAGCGCCTGATTATTCTATCCGTTTTGCCAATCGATTGTTTCGCGAGCACTTCGGTAGTAAGGTGGAGGGAAAACCTTGTTACGAGGTCCTCAAGAGATGTAAAGGGCCGGGGCGCTGTGAGGAATGCCCAACCTATCGCGTCTTTGACACAAAAAGTCCACAACAATGGGAGTGGATAGGTCCTGAGGGCCGGATATATGAAATTTACGATTACCCTTTCACTGATATTGATGGTTCTCCTTTGGTGATGGAATTAGGCATTGATATAACCGATCGCAAAAAGATGGAAGAAGATTTACAAAAAGCCCAAAAATTCGAATCTCTTGGAGTTCTTGCCGGCGGTATTGCTCATGATTTTAATAATATTTTAGTTTCTATTATGGGCAGTTTCTCCCTTCTAAAACTTGTTAAATCAGAGGATAAGTTTTTTGAAGTGTTGACCAGGGCGGAAAAAGCAGCCAATCGGGCAAAAGATTTAACCCGACAATTGCTTACCTTTTCCAAAGGTGAACCATTTATTACCAAAACCTCTTCCATCGCAGAATTGCTAAAGGATACCACAAGCTTTTGTTTAAGAGGTTCCAAGGTAAAATATGAATTTTGCGTATCAGATAATCTTTGGCCGGTTGAAATCGATGAGGGCCGGATAAGTCAGGTTATCAATAACCTGATTATCAATGCCAACCAGGCTATGCCTAATGGTGGGATAATCCGCATATCCACTGAAAATGTGACAATTAGAGCAAATGAAGGTTTACCCTTAAAAGAAGGCAAATATGTGAAGATATCCATAAAAGATCAAGGGATCGGTATATCAGAAGAAGATCTTCATAAGATATTTGACCCTTATTTCACAACTAAATCAGATGGAAGTGGTCTGGGTCTGGCGATGAGTTATTCTATAGTTAATAAGCATAAAGGGTATATTACTGCGGAATCCGAGGTAGGAGTCGGAACAACCTTTACACTTTTCCTTCCTTCTTCAGAAAAAGAAATTTTTTTAGTGGAAAAGGTGGTAGAGGAAAAACTTTGCTTTGGCCAGGGGAAAATCTTAGTTATGGATGATGATCCGGATGTTAGCGATACTGTCGGGCAGATGTTGACTCGTCTTGGATATGTGGTTGAGTTTGTCAAGGACGGGGCTGAAGCAATCAAACTTTATAAAAAAGCAAAGGAATCAGGACAGGGCTTTGAGGCAATTATATCGGATTTAACCATACCGGGAGGTATGGGCGCAGAAGAAGTCATAAAGAAACTTCATGAAATAGATCCTGAGGTTAAAGTCATTGTTTCAAGCGGTTATTCCAATGATCGCCTGATAACGGAATATAGGCGATACGGTTTTAGCGGAGTAATTACCAAGCCATATGAAATTAAGGGCTTGAGTGAGACATTGTTTAAGGTAATAAGAGGTAAAAATATATTTGACAGGATAACAGGATAAACATGATTTAAATCCAGTTAATCAAAAAAATTTATCGCAGCCTGAAGGAAGTTATATGGAATATAGAGAGTTGACAGAACAAATTATTGGGTGTATATATCGTGTTTATAATAAGATGGGATTTTGCTTTCTTGAAAGTATTTATGAGAAATGTATGCTTATATAATTGAAAAATTACCATGAACAATCACAAAATCTACCATACGCATTCAACAGTCATACGGGCTTTACTCATCGAGGATAACCCCGGAGATGCTCGCCTAATCAGGGAAATGTTAGCCCGGACACAAGATGTGCAATTTGATTTGGAATGCGTTGAGCAGTTGGCTGAAGGCTTGGAATACTTGGCCTCCAAAGGCACTGATGTGATCCTATTGGATCTTTCCCTGCCGGATAGTTGGGGACTTGATACCTTCCTTAAGGTACAAGCCCGGGCGGGGCAAGCGCCGATTATTGTGTTGACCGGCACCAAAGATGAAACAACAGCTGTGAAAGCAGTACGCCAGGGTGCGCAGGATTATCTGGTCAAGGGGCAAGTGGACGGCAACTTGCTGGTGCGCGCCGCCCGGTATGCTATCGAGCGTAAGCGTGCTGAGGAGCAGTTAAGGAAATACCGCTTGCACCTTGAAGATCTGGTGAAAGAGCGCACAGCCGAACTATTAAGGGCCAATGAGCAACTTCAAAGGGAGATCACTGACCGCAAGCTGGCGGAAGATTCAACCAAACTTGCCTACACTGAGCTTAATCAGATATTTAACGTAGCAGCTGATGGGTTGTGTGTGATTAATAAAGAGAGCAAGGTGGTTCGAATTAACGAGACACTTTGTACTTTATTAGGTATAAGCCGGGAAGAAGCAGTGGGTAAAAATTGCTATGAGATATTGCGGGACTCCATTTGTGGGACCCCCGATTGTCCCATGGCCAAAATTCTTAATGGTGCACAGCGTGTCGAAAGTGATGCTGAACTGGAAAATAAAGCCGGCGCTAAAATTCCTTGTATTTTAACGGCAACTCCTTTTAGAGGCCCTAATGGCGAATTAATTGGCATTGTTGAAAATTTTAAAGATATCTCAGAGCGCAAAAAGATGGAGGAAGAATTACAAAAAGCCCAAAAACTGGAATCTATTGGTATTCTTGCCGGCGGTATTGCCCATGACTTTAATAATTTTTTAACTGCCATTGGTGGAAGTATCTCCCTGGCCAAATTGTATGTAAAACCTACAGATAAAATCTCTGAAATATTGACCGGGGGGGAAAAAGCCGCTCTTCGGGCAAAAGATCTGACTCGCCAATTACTTACTTTTTCCAGAGGTGGAGCGCCAATAAAGAAAACTACTATAATTACAAAATTATTACATGATATAGCCGGCTTTGCTTTGAGCGGCTCTAAGGTAAAATATGAACTTTCCCTACCGGAAGATATATGGGCGGTTGAAATTGATGAGGGGCAGATTAGTCAAGTTATTAATAATATCATGATTAATGCTGAGCAGGTATTGACTGAAGGCGGGATTATCAAGGTGTGGGCTGAAAATATAACTGTAGCGGCAGAAACAAAAGCAATACCCGTAGGTAAGGGGAAATATGTAAAAATAACCATAAAAGACCAGGGGAAAGGCATTCCCGCTGAAAATCTTAAAAAGATATTTGACCCCTTTTTCACCACCAAATCAGAAGGCAGTGGTCTTGGGCTGGCTATCGCCTATTCTATTATAAAAAGACATGGCGGCTATATTATGGCGGAATCGCAGGTCGGAGTTGGAACAACTTTTTATATCTATCTTCCAGCGCCTGAGAAAGAATTTTTGGCTGAGAGGGAGATTAAGAAAAGACTATATGCCGGCCAGGGAAGGGTCCTTTTAATGGATGATGCCCAGGCCCTAAGAGATATTGCCGGGTTGATGCTTGATAATCTTGTTTACGAAGTTGAGTTTGCCGAGGCTGGCGAAGAAGCAATTAAACTGTACCAAAAACCAAAAGAATCAGAGGATCACTTTGATGCCGGTATCATGGATTTAACCATACCAGGTGTTATGGGAGGAGTTGAAACTATTCATGAACTGCTCAAGATAGCCCCTTATA
>JAUWIR010000539.1 GCA_030605265.1 Pseudomonadota bacterium
ATCTTGTCAATCCTGTTATCCTGTCTAAATTGTTAATTGGACTGGTTGAAACTTTTCACTTTTCTTCCCTTACCAAAATTTCACCCATAAACACTAGCTGCTCTAAAAAAAGATTTTATACCTTGCTGATTTATAGCAATACGCTATTATATCCATAACTTAACGAATAGATAATTTTCCCTTGACTAATTTCATTATTAATAATACTATATATATTTATGCTTATTATTTGTAATAATATAGATTTAAAATTATTTAAAATAAGAATCAACTTTTAAAATATTAAAACTTTTTAAAAACCTATTAATCATTTATACAGGATATTTTCAACTATATAACTAATTCCTTAAAACATTTCCTTGAAAAAATTAACTATTACCACTTAGTTAAAGGCATACATTATAATTGTCGATAATAACCTCAAACCCAATACTTATCAGGAGGAGAGTAAAGCATGGCCAAGGAATTAACAATAACTGAAAAAAAAAAGGAAGTGGAAATAAACACACTCCCCCAATACAAGCCGCCTGTAATAACAACATACACTAGTGAGGAGATTGAGGAAAAAATAGGTCCGGCTTTAACCTGCAGTCCGGCCCCTTGTATTACTTTTATGTAATTCAAAAAAATTTAATAAACAGCAAATAAGAAATTATCTCCTTAGCCCAAATCAATGTGAATCAAGTCTAAAAAAATTAAATCAATAAAAGGAAAGCTTAATTAACGATATGTTTGAGGAATCATTTTTTATTTACCCGGGTTCATCCGGCCTGCAACTTCAAGATGAGCAGGAAAAGCATTACATACTCCTTCATCCAAATGCCTCAAACTGGGTCAAGGTGAATGAAACCGGGCTGGAAATTGCCAAAAGCCTGCAAAAGGAAACATCACTTGAGGCTGCAGCCAACTCGTTGTCTGTCAAATACGGCATCTCCAAAGAAACGGCTTTACAAGATGTTTTGCAGGTAAAAGAGCAACTGACCAAAGAGGGTATTTTAGAAAAAAGGCACATTACCCCTCGCTCCCCTACCCTTCATTCTGTTTTTTTTCACCTGACCAACCGCTGTAATCTCTCCTGCTCTCATTGCTATGTCTCCTGCCCTGATGAAAAAAAATCCCACCACCTTCCTGCTTCCCTGGTAGAGCAACTGATTGCCGAACTATTAGACCATGGAGGGCAAAACATCACCTTAAGCGGCGGTGAGCCCTTACTTCACCCTGAAATCAGAAAAATCATTATCTTTGCCGCTTCAAAGCTCGGTGTTCGCCTTCTCACCAATGGGACCCTTATTAACAAAGAATGGGCCGGCTTTCTGGCTGATTTGAATGTCCAAATACAGCTCAGCCTTGACGGCTCAACCGGAAAAATCCATGATGCAGTTCGGGGCAAGGGAAGTTACCAAAAGGCGCTGCAGGCCATTGAATACCTGCAGGATGCAGGCATTGGGTCAAGGATTGTTCTTTGCGCCACCATCATGAATCATAATATCAGCGACTTGGAAAATATTATTTCTTTGGCTGAAAAGCTTCATATTCCCTTAGTGCGCTTTTTGGCCCTCCGCAATGTGGGCACCGCCAAAAGACAATGGAGTAATATCGGTGATGGGACCAGACTTTCAGAATACGAAAATTTTTACCAGTATGTCTCGGACCTTCAAATCAATAAAAAACGTAACATTGAAATAAGCTGCGGATTAAGCGGCGTATTGCTGAAAATGCCTGATGCTTTTTTAAAGGATGATCTATGGTGTCCTGTGGGACGGCGTTTAGTTATCGACAGTAATGGGGATGCCTATCCTTGTGCCCTGATGATGGATACACCCTTTAGATTAGAAGAAGGCACAGAGGGTTTGAAAGAAGGCACTGAGGGGCAAAGGCAGAGAGTCTGAAATACCGTATACAAAAAATGAAAAGGCATCCCATACCTTTAAATTGGGCAATGTATATCATGAGGGTCTTTCCCAAATTGCCCGTTCGGAACCGATGGCCAATATCTGCAGGGCCCTGGCAGAAAGGAGGGTAAAGATCAAAAAATGTTCTCCCTGCAACTGGCGCAACCTTTGCCAGTCCGGCTGTATGGGACAGGCTTTTGATCACAAGGGGACTATTTGGGACACTGATAATTTTTGTGCTTATAGAAAAAAAGCGTATAAAAAGGCTTTTGATAAGGTTTTAGGGGAATGAGTAAATGAGTAATGAGTATGGTAAGTGTATAAGGGTCCGGAGGTCAGGGTTCAGGGTTCAGGGTTCGTAACTACTGCTCAGGTTCAAAGGGGCAAAGGCACAGAGGCACAAAGTTGTTTTGCCTATTCGATGCTTAACTCCCTGCTTATAACTGGTAGTAACGACAGGATTCGAAGGTTTGATGAAAAAGATAGCCCTAAACAGTGGAACAGTGAACCTATGGCCGGATACACAATATCTAATTTAATTGCACAGAAATTTCCATTTTTTTTATGCGGGATTTCAGCCTTTGTGACTTTTTTTATACTTCGACCAGTTGGAATAATTTTTTTTGACAGGATTAACAGGATTGAACAGGATAAAAACTAAAATCCTGTAAGATCCTGTAAATCCTGTCTAAGGTCTTTTAATTTAATACTTAATAGTGAAAGGAGATTTTATTATGCGTAATGTGCGTTATAAGATTTTTTCTCTGTATCTTATTTTACTTTTCAGCCTTATGTTGGCGATTGCGCCAATGAGGGCGATTGCCGGGGACCTTGAATCCCCGGCCGCACCAACAGATCCCAATAGCGCCATGTATCCTCTGGAGGATGTCTATAATCGATTGAATGATAACACTACAGCAACCAAACGAAGCGGGGCGTTTACTGAACCGAGTGCCGGACCTGCCTCTACTGGTCACACACTGGATCAAGTGTATGAACTGGCTCTGCCCACCAAGGTTGAGAAAACAGGTCAAACCAAATGCTATAATGAAAGCGGCATAGTGATTTCTTGTGACGAATCTGGACATGGACAGGATGGGGATTTGCAAAAGGGCGTAGCCTGGCCTAGCCTGAGATTTACAGATAACGGTGACGGTGACGGTGACGGCACGGTGACCGACAACCTGACAGGGCTAATCTGGCTTAAGAATGCTAATTATAAAAACACTGATGGGGAATTTGGGACCGCCACCTGGGCCAACGCGCTATCCTTTTGCAATGACTTAGCTCATGGAATGTGCGGGCTCACAGACGGCTCATCGGCAGGCGACTGGCGTTTGCCAAATGTTAAGGAACTGCAAAGCCTGATTGATTTCGCTTATTCTCGCCCTGCCCTGTCTAATGCTGCCGGCACGGCCAGATGGGTGGAAGGCGGCGATGCGTTTTCGGATGTGCAGTTGAACAACTACTGGTCTTCCACTGCCAGCGCCACTAATACCTCCAACGCCTGGTACGTGAACCTCTACTACGGCAACGTGGGCTACTACAATAAGACCAGCAATTACTATGTATGGCCGGTGCGAGGTGGACAATAGATTATTGGATTATTTGAGGGATTTGATACTTCGGGGGGTGCAGG
>JAUWIR010000173.1 GCA_030605265.1 Pseudomonadota bacterium
TAGTTCTCCTGCTGTAAAATTTCGCCCCATGAGGATCATGGGTCCCAATTCTTTTGATTCCATGGTATCTCCTCCTGTATATTCTTGTCCGAAGATACCTTATCAAAATTTTTCCCGGATTACCAGCCCTTTCTTCTATACTGTATGTATTTTTTTTCTTTTTGATCGAATGTCTGATTTTTGACAAAATCTTTGAGAAAAATTAATTCTTAAAACTCTCTTCTGCCTTGATATACTTGAAGATTATTTTCATGCGTCAGAGCTGTTATCCTTGCGAATAGCTTTACTTAAACTTTTAGGCGATATAGAGTATAGGGAAATGGTTACTATTTCTTCTGCAGAGAATTCAAAAGAAATACGGTTTTTAAAATAAAATGTAATGTTTGTATTTATATATTATATATATTAGCGTTGGCCTTTTAATTATTTGTATCTTCTCGATGTCTTTTAACAACGAACATAAATACATAACTGTTAAAACCGTAAAATTTATTTATTGGCTTACTCCAAAAATGAATCATTCCGCCATATTGTTGAAGAGGTGAATGGAGAATGACGAAAAACAAATTACTTTTAATAATAATGGATGGTGTTGGTTGGGGAAGTTCTACAGAATATAATGCCCTTAAGAATGCCAATACTCCAGATCTAGTTAATTTTTTTAAAAATAGACCTTTTACCACGCTTAATTGTCATGGAAAAGCAGTTGGTTTGCCGGAAGGGGTAATGGGCAATTCAGAAGTCGGCCATTTAAATATTGGCGCTGGAAGGGTTGTCATGCAAGATCTAGTGAGAATTGATACATCTTTTGAAAAAAATAATTTTAAAGACATTTTGGAATTCAAAAATTTAATAAAATATGTAAAGGAAAATAATAAAGCTTTACATTTAGTTGGATTATTATCAGATGCCGGGGTCCATTCTGATTATAATCATCTTAAAAATATATTAAAAATATTAAAGGGAAAAAATGTTTACAATGTATATATTCATGCGATAACTGACGGCCGGGATACACCACCCAATAGCGGAATTAAATATTTGGTTGATATTATGGACTTCATGAATACGGAGGGAATCGGTAAGTTAGGAACAATTATTGGTCGCTATTATTGTATGGACAGAGATACCCGGTGGGAAAGAATAAAGGTTGCTTATGATTGTCTTACAAAAGGAGAAGGCATTCATACAAAAGACCCTTTGGAAACAGTTCAGGAAATGTATAAGGAAAATATTACCGACGAATTTTTCAAACCGATTATAATAGATTATATCGATGGAAATAATATACTTAAGGACAAAGATGCTGTTCTTACATTAAATTTCAGAGCAGATAGGATGAGGGAAATTGCTGCGGCTCTTAATTTTGATGATTTTGATGGTTTTCATCGTGATACAATCGTAAATTTATTTTATACTACCATGACAAAATATCAGGAAGCTTTCCCATTTCCTGTCCTGTTTAAAGACGAACACTTGAAAAATATTTTAGGAGAAGTTCTTTCCGCACATGGAATTACTCAATTACGAATAGCTGAAACTGAAAAATATGCTCATGTTACTTACTTTTTCAATGGGGGAGAAGAAAAAAAATTAATTGGAGAAGATAGAATTTTAATATTATCCCCAAAAGTTGCTACATACGATTTACAACCGGAAATGAACGCTCCGAAAGTTACTGAAAAATTAATAGAGGCTATTGAGAAAAACCTTTATGACGTAATTATTTTAAACTTTGCAAATGGAGATATGGTTGGCCATACAGGCGTATATGAAGCTGCAATAAAAGCTCTTGAAAATATTGATTTACAAATAGGTAAATTAGTTAATCTATTTACAATGAAAGGCGGCACTGTATTAATTACTGCTGATCATGGAAATGCTGAAGAAATGTGGGATTTCACGAATGAACAACCTCATACACAACACACACTTAATCCTGTCCCATTTGTTATTATAACCCCGAATAATAAACCGATGAAATTGCGTGATAGAGGAAGCCTTGCTGATATTGCTCCAACTGTACTTGAAATTCTAAATATTCCAAAACCAAATGAAATGACTGGGGAATCACTTATCAGATAATCCTGAACAATCATATGTTAATTTTTCAACCTGTGCAATTAATTATTTCTAGACAGGATAACAGAATTGACAAGATAATTTTTAATCCTGTCTATCAGTTAGAATGACTTTACGCTTAATCTCAACTTTATTTTTTCCAAAATTAAGTATCAAACCCACTGCTTTTTTTGTTGCCACAAGGTAATTAACTAATTGTACTTCATGGACTTTAATAATTCGTCTTACAGTCTTTAACTCCAAAATAATCGTATCATTCATAATAATATCAGCAATAAATCAACTTACAATCTTGTGATAAATTTTTTTGATTAACTAGATTTAAATCATGTTTATCCTGTTATCCTGACAAATATTTTTTTACATTAGTGAATCTAATTGCACAAATTATAATTATTTAGTAATTGCCGTTAATCCCTTGACGATCGTTCCTTATCAGCTAATTGGCTTGTTCAAAAAGGGAGAAAAATCTTTGAATTTCTTGAAAAAGGGCGTCACCTGCAGAATTGTTTACCATAAGGCATAGATTGTCGGGAGGTGTAAGTTGAAATTTTTTTGGATTTTTTTTCACCAGATCGATCAAGAATTCAGGGCAAACATTTGTTTTTTCATCAAAGGTAAAGCAGACCTTTTCACCATTTTGGTGGAGGGCCTTAATTTTCCATTTTTGGCAAGCAAGACGTAATTGTAATTGGTAGAAGAAAAATCGAGCAGGGTCTGGAAGCGCCCCATAACGATCCTCTACTTCTTCCCTCCAACTGGTGAGTGTTTCATCATCTTTGATTGAGGAAGCTCGCTTGTAAAGATTCAGTCGCTGATTTGTGTCTGGCACGTAATAATCGGGTAAAGATGATTCAATCTGTAAATCAATTTGAATATCTAATTGGTCCTCTATTTCTTTCCCTTGCAACTCCTGAATAGTCTGCTGAATGAGATCACAATATAAGTCAAACCCAACTGCAGCAATTTGACCATGCTGCTCAGCCCCGAGAAGATTGCCGGCTCCACGAATTTCCATGTCCATGGCTGCCAGGCGAAATCCTGATCCTAATTCACTTAATTCCTGAATGGCTACAAGCCGCTTCTGAGCCTCTTCAGACAGGATATCCTCTGACGGTATCAGCAAATAAGCATAGGCCCGCCGGCTGGAGCGCCCCACCCGTCCCCGCAGCTGATATAGTTGAGCCAACCCGAATCGATGGGCTTGATTGATGATGATTGTATTAGCAGAGGGAATGTCCAGCCCGGACTCTATAATGGTTGTACAAACGAGGATATCGTAATCATGCTTGACAAATTCAAGCATGATTTTCTCCAGCTCCTTCTCCTGCATCTGCCCGTGAGCAACGGCAATACGGGCAGATGGAATGAGTCCTTGCACATAGTCGGCCATTTTATCGATATTTTGTACTCGATTATGAACGAAAAAGACCTGACCTCCGCGATCTAATTCTCTTACAATAGCCTCGGTAATAATATCAGGGTCAAATTGGATAATATGGGTAATAATGGCCAGACGATCCTCTGGGGGAGTATCAATAACACTTAAATCACGAATCCCCACAAGGGCCATGTTTAAAGTCCTTGGGATTGGGGTTGCCGTAAGGGTTAATATGTCAACAGAATTACGAAGAGTTTTTAATCGCTCCTTATGAGCTACGCCAAATCGTTGTTCCTCATCGACAACCACTAATCCCAGGTCCCTAAAAACAACATCTTTTTGAAGAAGGCGATGGGTCCCAATAACAATATCTGTTGTGCCGGCTTGGAGGCCTTTAATCGTTTCTTGCTGCTGTTTGCGGGTTCGGAAGCGGCTGAGCATTTCTACTTTTATTGGATAAGGGCTGAAACGGTCAGAAAATTTTTGAAAGTGCTGTTCTACCAATATAGTAGTGGGAGCAATTAAGGCGACCTGTTTATTCCCGGCAATAGCTTTAAAAGCGGCCCTTAAGGCGACCTCTGTTTTCCCATAGCCTACATCACCACATACCAGACGATCCATAGGCTTTATTTTTTCCATGTCCTGCTTTACTTCCCGAATCGCTTTGGCCTGGTCCGGAGTCTCCTCAAACTCAAAGGAAATTTCAAATTCCGTTTGCCAGAGTGTATCAGGAGGGGCGGCCAAACCAACAGCCATTTCTCTGGCTGCATACAGTTTCAATAAATCCTGGGCCAATTTTTTTACTGATTTTTTTACCCTAGCTTTCGCCTGAGCCCAACGGGTGCTGCCCAATTTGTCAAGTTTGGGGACCGCTCCGCCGGAACCAGTGAATTTTTGAATTAAATTGAGCTTTTCAGGGGGAATATAAAGTTTATCCTGTCCAAAATATTCAATGACCATAAAATCTTTATGAATATTGCCGGCAGCAATTTTTTTTAATCCCAGATATCGGCCTATCCCATGCTCAACATGAACGACATAATCTCCCATGGCTAAGTCACGAAAGGTAGACAGGAAACCCGCTGTTCTCTTTTTTTTAAGGGAGGGAATTTTTTTTCGCTCACCAAAAATTTCCTGATCAGTAATCAATACTAAGGAAAGTTCCGGTAAAAAAAATCCATGGGATAATTCTCCAATACAGATGAGAGGAGGAAGTAAAGAAGGATCTTCTATAGAAAAAAGAGAAGTACTCTTCTGAGACAAACGGCCAAGCCCAATCTCGTATTCCCTAAAGGCATGTTCAATTCGATCTGCTTGACTTTCACTGCTGCAAGCTATAAGGACGATGTTTCCTTCTTTTTGCCAGGCTTTCATCTCAGAAGCTAAATTTTCCAGATAAGATCGATCTTTGGCTAATATTTTGGTTTTCCCGATTAATCCTCCTACTGATTTTATCTGAAAAGAAATAGTATCGGGAGTGTCGTTAAAAATGGATGCCTGCTTTAGGGCCTTCAAAGAAAAATGACTTCTTTTTTCAAATTTTTGCTTTAATTGTGCCCAGGTAAGGTATCCTTCTTCAGGAGGAGGATAGGGGATATTTTCCCGATGGATTTTTTGATAGCGCCGCGTAATCTCCTTTTGGTAGTCTTCTGAGGCTCGTTCAAGAGCGGATGGTTCGTAGAGAACAATGGATCCGTTTGGTGGTACATAATGAAAAAGGGTTTCAAGACGAGAATAAAGAAAGGGGATGTATTGTTCTATTCCGGGAAAGGGCCTTAATTCTTCTATTTGCTCTTGAAGTCGGGTAATTTTGGATTGATAAAGATAGGAATTTGAAAAATCCTGCTTTAGTCGATAAGAGAAATGATGCCCCTGGTCCCGGCTGAGAATAGCCTCTGTAACAGGAAGAATGGTTAATTCTGTAAGGGACTCCTCGGAACGTTGAGTTGAAGGATTAAATTCTTTAATCGATTCAATAGTATCGCCAAAAAATTCAAGACGCACGGGGAGAGGTCTTCCTGGAGGAAAGCAATCAAGGACGCCGCCACGTACACTGTAGTCCCCAAAATCTTCTACAAGGTCAACTGATCTATAGCCGCCTTTTACTAAAAGATCAATTATTTCCTCTCGTTCAATAGTTTCCCCTGGTTCATAAAATCCCAGTGATGAATTGAGTACCTTTTTGGGTAATATCTTCTGTAAGGCTGCTTGTATGGGCGCTACAACAATTGCTGAAGGGGTATTCAATAAGGCATAAAGAGATTCAATTCTTTTACAGATAAGTTCAGGTACAGGCGATTGAGCTTCATAAGGCAAAATTTCCCATGAGGGGAAAAGGAGAACAGTATATTTTTTTTCAGGCCAGAGAAGAGGGAGAAAAAACTGAAGATTTTGCTGAAGGTCTTCGGCAGTTTCCGAAGAAGGAGTAAGAACGAGGAAATTTTCCTTCTGTCTTCCTCTAAGGGCTGAAATGAGAAAATCTTTTCCTGTTTCCCATAATCCTTCTAACTGTAAATGTTTTTCTCCACCTTCGAGGGCTTTGAGAATTGGTTGTAAAAATGCATCAAGATTAAAATTACTCATTTTTTTCTAAACCGATTTAAAATAGTATCCCCTTTAATAAGCTTAATCGATCACTATTTAACCCAAGTAAAAGGCAATTTCCTAATGATCGAGCTTTTTGAAGAGACCGCAAGTGCTCTATGTGCAAAATATCGAAACAACCATTGGTAAAAACAAGGGTTTTCCCTTTTTCTCTGAGATTTGAAATAATGGATGGGATTTTTTTTAGAGGGTAAATTTTTTTTGTTTCTTTAAACATTTACCTGTGTTGTTAATTTAAAAGCTGTATTTATTAAGTAACAGGTCTTCATTCATCATTTTTGTTTCATTTACTTTTAATCATTTATCACTCAACATTTGTTTCTCAATTTTCATTTTTACAATTATATTTTTCCTTGTCTTTCTTTTCGCACTTTTCATTTTTTATGCATTTGTCTTTCATTTTGAATTTTTTATTTTGCATTTGGCATTTTTGTTTTTCAATTATCTGCCAATACAGTAATAGGTAAAGCCCCTTTCCCTCATTAACTTGGGATTATATAAATTACGGCCGTCAAAAATTACAGGAATTTGTAAAAGCTGTTGAATTCTTTCGAAGTTAGGCCTGCGGAATTCATTCCATTCAGTGACAACAATCAATCCATCCGCCCCTTCCAGGCATTCATAGTTGCCGGCACAAAGATGGATTTTTTCTCCAAAAATATTTTTCGCCTGATCCATGGCTGCAGGATCATATGCTTTTATTTGAGCTCCATTTGCCAATAACTGATTTATAATGACCACTGCTGAGGCCTCACGCATATCATCGGTTTGCGGTTTAAAAGCTAATCCCCATAAACCGAAAGTTTTTCCCTGTAAATTTTGCCCCAGCTTTTCAAAATGGGTAATTATTTTTTGGAATAATAATTCCTTCTGTTTTTCGTTCACTCTTTCAACAGCATTAAGGATCTCCATTGAATAATTATATTCTTGCCCTGTTCGAATAACGGCTTTCACATCTTTTGGAAAACAAGACCCACCATACCCAACACCCGGGAAAAGGAAAGAGTGCCCGATTCTGGAATCCGTACTTATACCTTGACGCACCATATCAATATCTGCACCAACAGATTCGCACAAATTGGCCATTTCATTCATAAATGAAATTCTTGTGGCCAACATAGCGTTTGCCGCATATTTAGTCATCTCCGCGGATTTTATATCCATGATGATAATAGGGTTTCCTGTCCTGACAAAAGGCGAATATAATTCTTTCATAATTTCAGCCACCCGCACATCATCACAACCAACAACAACACGATCGGGTTTCATAAAATCTGTTATGGCTGCCCCCTCTTTTAAAAACTCAGGGTTAGAGACAATATCAAATTCATGGGAGGTTTCCCTGGCTATGGTTTTTCTAACTATTTCAGCAGTACCAACGGGGACTGTGCTTTTATCAACAATAATTTTATACCCATCCATCAACTGCCCTATTGATTTGGCCACCTTAAGCACATGTTGTAAATCTGCAGATCCATCTTCATTGGGGGGGGTCCCTACCGCAATAAAATTGATCAGAGAATGGCGAACTCCTTTGACTAAATCAGTTGTGAATTTTAATCGCCCTTCTCGGCTATTTCTTTGTACCATATTTTCGAGTCCGGGTTCGTATATGGGGATTTGCCCTTTTTGCAATGATTCTATCTTTTTCTTATCAACATCGACGCAAATGACATCATTCCCGGTTTCAGCAAGACAGGCACCAGTTACAAGGCCCACATACCCTGAACCTATTATACAAATATTCATTTTTGTTACTCCTCAGATTCTTGATATATTGAACAAAAATATTAAAATAAGAAAAGTAAAAGGAATTTTTTAAATCTGTTCAATTTTGATTCGTGTTTTTTAAGGCCCTCAACTTTTTTAGCTAGACTGAAAAAGTAAAAAACAATTCGAGTAGGATAGATAAATAGTAACATAAAAGTTAGAGAACAGTTTGCATACTAAATTTACGTAAAAAACAGAATATAATTTTATTACAAATACAATGGAAAGTCTACAGTAATTTTGATAAGGCAAACCAAGAA
>JAUWIR010000379.1 GCA_030605265.1 Pseudomonadota bacterium
ATACTCCAAGGTGGGATAGTGAAATCGTAATAATAATCGTGCAGGGATAAAAGGGTATAAACTATTGGCGACTTCATGAATTGAAGGAAAAGTAGATTCTAAAATTAAGGCTTTTGGAGGATGTTTTTGAGCTAAATAAGCAGCAACAGCCCCTCCTAATGATCGGCCCAAAATGATAATTTTTTCAGGATTTATTTTACGTGTTTCAACCAAATAATCCCAGGCAACTTCAGCGTCATGGTAGGTCCCCAACTCTGTTGGTTTTCCATCACTTTTTCCATAACCCCGGTAGTCAAAGATAAAAGTACTCAATCCAAGCTGATAAAATATCTGCAGAGATTGCAGTCTATGAGAAATATTACCCCCATTCCCATGACAAAATAGAATAACCCCTTTAGGGTTTAAAGCCGGAACAAACCATCCGGTAATGGTAACCCAGTCTTTGGTTATTAAGGAAATAGATTCATAGGAAAGCCCTATTGACTGAGGAGTAACATTTATGCCTTTCATAGGATAATAAATAAGCCTGGATTGGAGGAAAAATAATAAAATTAATATCCCTATATACATCAAGATACCTGAAAAAAATACAACCCCAATCGTAGACCAAAATTTACCCATAATTTTTTATTCCTTTCTAAAAGCTATCGCTTGCCGCCCGCTTTCTTATTTAATATTTTTTTATTAGTGAATCTAAAAAATTTAATTGCACAGGGTGAAATTTTATCTTAGCAAAAATTTTTTCAATAAACCGATAGATTTATAATGATATTTAGTATTATTTCTTTTACCCTCTTTAGGAATCAATCATATAAAAGGTACTAGATACTAGATTAATATACTACATTTCTTTAAAACATTTATCAGTATTTTTTTGTAATCTTTGGAGATCTATCATGAAAAAAGGCAAATTTCTCATTGGACTAATTCTTATCCTGGTAATGGGGGCCATTGGAGCTAACTTTTTCTCATCGAAAAGGGATAACGAGATTAAGGAAAAAGAGTTTGTTACTGCTCAAGCAGAACAGGGAACTATACAGGTCTATATCTCCTGTACGGGAAAAGTTGTTTCAAATCAAGATGTTGAAATCAAATCTAAAGCAAGTGGAAAAGTAATAAAACTCCCTTTTAGTATAAGCGACACAGTACAAGCTTCCAACCTGTTAGTAGAACTTGATCCAACAGATGAACAAAGAAATGTCGAAAAGGCTGAATCTACTCTTGAAGCAGCCATAGCAGAGCTGAATGCAGCCAAACAGGCTTTGCTGATAGATAAAAAAAAGCTGAAGACTGCAAGGATGAAAATAAAAACAGAAATTTCATCCACCAAAGCCGAATGGGAAGATGCTGAAAATAAAGCCAAACGCGAAGAACAATTATATCAAAAGAAACTCTCCAGCCGGGAGGAACTGGATACAAGAAAAACCGAGGCCATCAGAGCTAAAGCAACTTATGAAAAAACCCTGGTAAAACAAGAAGAGCTGAAAACTCAAACAATGGAATTAGAGCTCAAAAAACAAACTGTAGAGGTAAAGGAAAGCAAGGTACGCTCAGCTACCATAGATTTAGAAATTGCCAATCAACGACTCAATGATACTCGAATCTTGTCTCCCATAGATGGTATTGTCACGGAAAAAAACATCCAAATCGGTCAAATCATTTCCTCCGGGATCAATAACATTGGTGGAGGAACAACCATTATGGTCCTATCGGATCTTTCTAAAATATACATAACTGCCTCAGTTGACGAAAGTGATATAGGAAAAATAAGATTAGACCAAGAAGCTGAAATTACTGTTGATTCCTATCCGGATACTTCCTTTATGGGCAAGATTGTCCGAATTGCCCCCCGAGGGATAAATATACACAACGTGGTTACTTTTGATGTAAAAATTGAAATCTTAAGTAGAAATAAATCTCTGCTAAAACCGGAAATGACCGCTAATGTAAAAATAATTTCCGCTAAAAAACAGAATGTCCTTTTAATCCCCGGGGAGGCGGTTGAATTTTCCAACCAAGGACCAAAAGTAACACTTTTATTAGCCAACAAAAACACCATAGATCGAAAAATACAGCTAGGACTCAATAACGGAGAGGTAGCTGAAATTGTTAAAGGATTAAAGGAAGGTGATACAGTCATCCTTAATCCCGGCCAAGTCCGCAGTAAATGGTCTAATACTAAAAAATCCAATAAACTGTAAAAGAAATCTTACCTATGCTGACTGTTAAAAATATTTCAAAAAAATATAAAATGGGAGATGAAATTGTTGTTGCTCTAGACAGGGTTTCCTTAAGCATAGAACAATCAGAAATGATGGCCATTGTCGGCGCCTCAGGAAGCGGCAAATCAACCTTGATGCATATTCTTGGCTGTCTTGATCGCCCTGATTCCGGCCAATATTTCCTTCAAGGGAAAGAAGTTTCCAAATTACCGAACAATGACCTGGCTAATATTAGAAATCGTAAAATTGGCTTTGTCTTTCAATTCTTTAACCTCCTCCCTCGTATGACGGCCCTGGAAAATGTTGAATTACCGCTTCTCTATGCCGGGCATCCGGCAGCAAAAGACGAGGCTGCCGCAGCTTTAAAACAAGTCAATTTGGAATCCAGAATGTATCATGAGCCCCAGCAACTATCAGGTGGGCAGCGGCAACGAGTGGCCATTGCCAGAGCATTAGTAACCAACCCCTCGATCATCCTTGCTGATGAACCAACAGGCAATCTTGATAGTAAGTCAAATGAAGAAATTTTAAAAATTTTCCAAAAATTAAATGATCAAGGCAGGACGATCATTGTTGTTACCCATGACCCTGATATTGCCAAAAAATGTCAACGGCAAGTTAAAATCCGTGACGGCCAACTATTATAGGAGCCAATAAATGCTGATCTGGACTCTTATCAAAATTTCTTTAAAAGGCCTCTGGGCCAATAAAATGCGCTCTTTCCTAGCAGTTCTGGGGATCATTATCGGGGTAGGAGCAGTAATAACCATGCTTGCGCTGGCAGAAGGAGCAAAAAAAGAGATCACCAAAAAGGTTTCTTCTCTTGGCAGTGACTTGATGGTTATCCGTCCCGGTCAAAAAGAAAATAGAGGTGTTCGAAACGAATTATTTGAAACCATTTCTTTGAAAGATGCTGAAACCTTACTGAAAAAGGTACCGGAAATCCTTCATTTATCCCCTGTAGTTCGATCAGGGGCACAGGTAAAATATCTTAGCAGTAATACAAACGTACCAGTTACAGGCGCTGCTTTAACCTACTTCGCCATTCGTAACTTTACTTTACAAAAAGGAAGAGCTTTTAGCGAACCGGAAACTCTGCAAATGGCACGCGTGGCTGTCATTGGAGCTCAAACTGCCGAGGATTTATTTGGAAAACAAGATCCCATTGGAAAGATCATTAAAGTAACCGGGCTTAATTTTAAAATTATTGGACTTTTAGAGGTGAAAGGAGACCAGGGTTGGTATAATCCCGACAACCAACTTATCATTCCTTACACTACGGCCATGAAACGACTCTTTGGCCTGAAACATCTTGGAGGGATCGATCTTCAATTAAAAAAAGGGGTCAATCCGACATTGGCTGAAGAAAAAATAAATAGAATCATGAGAGACCAACACCGTCTCCCTCCCGAGATGCCCTCAGATTTTACCCTTCAAAGTCAAGCTGAATTATTGAAGGCCCTCAACTCTGTATCTATGGTCCTGACAATGCTTCTTGGAGGGATTGCCAGTATCTCCCTTTTAGTTGGCGGGATCGGCATTATGAACATAATGTTAGTTACCGTAACTGAGAGGACCAGGGAGATAGGCATCCGCAAAGCCCTGGGAGCTAAAAATGGCGATATCTTACGTCAATTTCTGTTTGAGTCAATTCTCTTAAGCCTGCTGGGAGGAGGCATAGGCATAGGATTAGGCTTTTTATCCTGTTACCTTATTAATACCTTCTCAACGAGCATGCAAACCTTTAACCGCCCTTTCTATGTATTTATTGCCTTTTCTTTTTCCGCAGCAGTAGGAATTTTTTTCGGCTTCTATCCAGCCTTCAGGGCTGCCAAACAAAATCCAATAGATGCCTTACGATATGAATAAGTTAGGAGCAAATATGAAAACAAGGTCAGTTATCGCCGGATTAATTTTCGCATTTTTTATGCTCAAGCCATTCATCGTTAATGCTCAACAGAATGAATATATTCCATCGAAAGGGAGGCTTGGCCATTCTCTTGCCTTAACAATAGAAGATGCCGTACTTATGGCCTTGGATCGGAACCAGGAATTTAATATCAAAATCTTGGGACCTAAAATTAAGGAAATTGATGTTCAGGAAAAGAAGGAAAAATTTGATATAAATTTTTACATTGATTTTGATATAGAAGAAAAAGAATACCATGAAGACCAGGAAGAAAATCAATATTACGAAATTGGAGAATTATTAGAACTCGACCTAAATCTTCCGGAGGATACGGAAGCAAAGGAGCACATCAAAAAAGGATCTCTAAATTTCTCAAAACTCTTCTCTTACGGCACAGAAATAAAATTAGGATTAGAGGGTCACTATTCTGAAATAGAAACCAATCGTTTTTGGGAAAATAGCACCAATATTAATTCTGAAGATTATAATTCTGAAAGCCATAGATATATTACCTCAGGAGAAATAAAAGTAACCCAACCACTTCTTAACGGGTTTGGTAAAAAGGTGAATCTTTCTCTAGTAAAGCAATCTGAATTGGACAGGCAAATTTCAGTATATGAATTACGCCAATATGTGATTGAATTAATCTCAGGAGTTCAAAAAAATTACTGGGAGCTTATATTAGCTGAAAAAACATTTATTATCAGAAAAAAATCATTAGAATTAGCCAACAAACAATTAGCGGAAACAGAGGAAAGAATAAAAGTTGGTAAACAATCAGAGTCAGAATTAATTGTTGCTCAGGCAGAAGTGGCTGCTGAAAAAAGAAAGGTTATAGATGCAAAAAGCTCTATGGCCCAAACAAAATTAGATTTTCTCCTCCTTCTCAACCCTG
>JAUWIR010000403.1 GCA_030605265.1 Pseudomonadota bacterium
AAGCTTACCCACCTAAAGCAAAAATCAAGACATGGAAAAAGCTGGTATTTTGTCTCGGCAGTTTAGTATCTTTCATCCTTGCCCTTTGGTCAAAGGAGATTGCCATAACACTGCCGGGAATACTTGTCCTTTATTATTATTATTATTATTTAATAGCTATGACTGAAGATAAAAAAGGGGCCCTATTAAAAGGAGCGGTGTATATTCTTCCTGTCGTGGCTATATTTGCTTTAGCAATTTACTTTTTTATTAAAAGCGGGCGCCTGCCCAATTTGCCTAAATGGTCAGGGCCCTTAGGAAGCTATTTTTGGGGCATTAAACAGAACTTTCTCACTCAGGCTAATGTCATTTTGGAATACCTCGGTTTGCTCATCCTTCCCTTACCTCATCGTTTGAATATAGACCATTATTACCCTATATACCAGTCCTTTTTTCAATATCCAACCTATATCTCTCTATCGATAATTTTGGGATTGCTTGTTTTTGCCGTATTTATTGCCAAAAGATCTAAGCTCGTTTCTTTTGCTATTCTATGGTTTTTCATAACTCTTATCCCTTCTTCAAGTATATGGCCTATTTGGGACATCATGGTAGAATATAGGACATATTTACCCGGGTTCGGATTTTATTTGTTGTTGACAATTTTTATCCATCAAGCATGTTATTTTATTACTTATACCAATAATAACCGGTATACTAAGCGAGGCATTAATAAAGTGGAATTAGTTGTTTTTAGCATTATTATTGTGCTTTACTCCCTCGGGACCTATCAGAGAAATTTTGTTTACCAAAGCACTGTCGCCTTATGGAAAGATGCTGTGATCAAATCCCCTCAAAAAGGAAGGCCCCATAATAATCTTGGGGAGAGCTATGGACAGTCGGGAATGCTTGAAAAGGCCCTGGAAGAATACACATTAGTAATAGAAAAAATCGATCCAAGTGATATGGATTCCTATTATAATATGGGAAATGTCTATCAAAAAATGGGAAAAATGACTGAGGCCGTCAAAGCCTATAAAAAAGCTTTAAGCATATCCCCAAATTATGCATCTGCCCATAATAACCTGGGGCTGGTTTACGAGGAACTGGATATGAAGGATAAGGCAATAGAAGAGTATGAGAAGGCATTGAGCTTGAATCCGAATTTTGCAGAGGCCTATACTAATCTAGCTATAGTTTATGCCAAGAAGAACATGTACGACAAAGCATTGTCTTACCTAAACCAGGCCCTATCAACTGATCCTCAGTACTCAAAAGGCTATTATAATTTGGGGCTGATTTATAGTAAAATGAAGGATTACCCAAAGACAGAAGAGGCCCTCCGGCGTTCGATAGAGATAAATCCCGATTATGACCTGGCCTATAGATTCCTTGGAAGTGTATATCTGAATTATTTGAAAGATGATAAAAAAGCCCTTTATTGTTTTAAGAAGGCCATGAGTATAAATCCAAAAATTCAACAATTAAGAGAAATTAAAAAAATTATAGAGAGTTTGGAGAATAATACTGGGTGTAATGTAATATTGAGTTTAGAAAATTGATTAAGCTAATTGATATCACTTGGAGGTAAATTAATGAAAACAGATGCTGAGATAAAAATTGAGGGAACAAAAATGCTCATCAAGGCTTTAAGAAAAAATGTTTGTGTTAGGCACTTTATTTTATTTGGTATCTTGTTACTATTTTCCACAGCTTTTCTTCTCAGGATTTCCTGTGCAGCAGAGAAATTCCCCCCCCTCATTCCTTATCCACAAGTTATGGAGATTCATAATGAAGGGGCCTTTGTGGTTAACAAAGGGACCGGAATATGTGTCAATGATGGAGAAAACTCCGGATACCGGGTAGGTGTAAATATGTTAGTTGAGGATATTAAAAAGTATATGGGAAAAACTCCTCAGGTCTCCTTTGTTACCAACCCTGATAAGCTCCGGGATAATATTATATTCATTGGAAATATGGAAAACCACAATAGCTTAAAAAGAGTCAATTTTCCTAAATTTTTTGAAGATAACTCTCAACTCCACCCGGAAGGCTATAAGCTCTATGTAGGCCCGAAAAAGGTAATTATTTTGGGCAAGGACGAGGCAGGTACCTTCTATGGCATCCAAACCTTAAGACAATTGATTAAAAAAAGGGGGACGGAAGTATCTATTCCAGGTATAAAAATTTCTGATTACCCCCAGATAAAAATGAGAGGAGTACATCTCTGTTTTCAGCAGTTAGGTGCAGTTGATCTTTCTTTTGTGAAAATGTTGATTCGAGAGGTCCTTGCTGCACATAAGATAAATACCTTGATAATTCAAGTAGATGATGGAATGAAATATGAGAGGCATCCGCAACTTTCAAAAAATTGGGCCATAGATAAAATCGAAATGAAAGAGATTATCAGCTATGCTCAAAAACACTTTATCCAAGTAATCCCCGAAATCCAATCCTTAGGACATCAGGATTATTTTTTCCTGCCTGCCTATCCTGAATTAGCGGAAAATCCCAATAATCCATGGGATTACTGCCCTTCAAATCCGAAAGTTTACCAAATTTTATTTGATGTTTTGGATGAGGTGATCGCGCTATTTCAGCCTGATTATCTTCATATCGGACACGACGAGGTAGAACAACTTGGAGTATGCCCAAAATGTAGACAAAAAGAACCCCACCTTCTTTTTTCTTCGGACGTGAATAAGATTAATACATATATATCCCAAAAAGGGGTTTAAACTATGATGTGGGGAGATATGGCGGTACATAAATGGGATAAAAAGGCTTTACAATTTATAAATAAAGATATCATTATCTGTTATTGGGACTACAGGAGCAGGGAGGATTATCCTGAATTGGATTATTTGAAAGAAAAGGGATTTACTATCATTGGCACCCCTTGGTACGCACCTTTAAACATAAGGAACATGGCTAGGGCTATTTTCAAGAGAAAGGGGTTGGGATTAATCGGGAGTACATGGCATCTCCTGCAGCCAAATTTTCAGAATCAACAAGCCGAAAATACGTACTGTTCACTTCTTCTGGTTGCTCACTATAGCTGGCGCCCTGAATCACAGGAAAGCTTAGACGAAATAAAGGATTGTGCCTACGGGAAATTCAAAACCATAATGAAAAGTCATGTGAATAAAAAATAATGAATGATTTTACCCATTTTTTTTAGTCCTATAACTTTTGCTTCTGCTTCTATACTCAGCTAAATTTATCAGAGCGCTATATAGCCTCATCAATTCGTCTCTTCAGCCAATTCAGGCAGTAAGATCTTGATATCCGCCTGCTCTCGCAGCGTCCTGATATAATCTTTAATATTGTTGCCTTTGTTTTTTCCCGCCAACTTTTGCTTTATCTTTCTCTTGCTTTCCTCAAAGGATTTTTCTTTAGCTGGTTTGTGGCCGGTTACTTTAATAATATGATATCCGAATTGGGTTTTGACAATATCGCTTATCTCTCCCTCTTTAAGATTAAAGGCAACCTTTGAGAATTCAGGGACCATTCGTCCTTTGCTAAAAAACCCTAAATCTCCCCCTTTGGCTGAACTGGGGCAATCAGAATTCTCTTTAGCCAATTCTCCAAAATCTTTTCCTTTTTTCGCTTCTTGTAAAATCTTGGTTATCTTTTCTTTGGTCTCTTCATGGATTTTTTCATCAGCGCCTTTGTCTACTTTTATCAGAATGTGACTGGCTTGCACCTTCTCTTCTTCTTTATATTCCTCTTTATGAGCATTATAGTAATCTTTTAATTCCTTTTCAGTAAAAGCCTTTTCTTCCTTTGCTGATTGCATGTGCCCTTGAATGACTTTTGATATAACATAGTTTTTCTTTAAATCACTTATGAGGTCTTCTTGTGTAAGACCATTTTTTCCCAGTGTCTGCATAAATTCTTCTTGCGAAGGATATTGTTTTAGAATTTGTTGCAGCCGACCATTAATTTCATCATCATTTGGTTTGATATTCATCTCCTCCCCTTTTTGATACAGGAGAGTAGTTTCGATAAGTTGATTAAGAATCATTTGACGAAGTTTTTTTATCTGCTCATCCGGCATTTTAGCGGTCATATCTTTATTTTGTCCGGAATGATGATTGAAAGCCCGTTCAAGTTCTTTTTGATAAATTGGGGTCCCATTGACAGTAGCAATAACTTCCCCTTCTTGCGTTTGTACTTTTTCTTCTTTGGTTTGCTCGGATAGTGTATCTTTTTTATTTTTACAGGAAAAAATAAAAGGCATGGTGAATAATAAAACCCCTAGAATACATTTTTCTTGAAATTTCATTTAATAGCTCCCCTTTTTATGAAAATTGAGTATACAGTAACAGTTCAGCTCACCACGGAGGCACGGAGACACAGAGAAAAATCAAAAATTATTTCTTAGCGCCTCTGTGTCTCCGTGGTGAACTATTACAGCGCACATTTAGATATTTTTTTATCATAATTGCAAGTAATGGTCATTTTGTCAACCTTTATCTTTAAGATTTAAGATCATTTTTTAGAGGTTCAGTAAGCGTTTACGGGTTCAGAGTTCAGAACTTTGAACTCTGAACTCTGAACTCTGAACTTTATCAACCTGTGCAATTAACTATTCTTAGACAGGATAACAGGATTGACAAGATAATTTTTAATCCTGTCTATCATTTACAATAACTCTTTGACTTTACCTTTGATCTCAACTTTATTTTCTCCAAAATTAAGTATCAAGCTCACTGGTCTTAGGCTGTAATGGGTTTTTTTCTTCAGGGTGTGATAAATCTTTTTGATTAACTGGATTTAAATCATGTTTATCCTGTTATCCTGTCTA
>JAUWIR010000400.1 GCA_030605265.1 Pseudomonadota bacterium
TCTTCTAATAGATTAAAAGTCTTCCAGATACCGGCTTTTAGGTCTCCTGCTTTAGTTAACATTCCCCAGAAAAATCTACTGAAGATGATTTTATCATAGGCACCGTCCAATTGATAATCTGCTCTTGTTAAATGATCAAAGATACTATATTCCCGAACATCTATTGCTTTTTCAAAGGAACCGGCAATTTTTTCATCCGCTTGTGAAATTTTTCCAAAAATCCCCTTGCGATTAATCGTTTTTCCAACAGCCATATCAAATTTCTGTTCCACTTTGGCGATATGATCGAAAATTCCTCTTTTTTGGATACCTTGATCAACTGTCCCAGAGTATTTTTCATCCATTTGTGATACGGCTGTAAATACTTTATGCTGTAATCCCATGGGAGGATGCTCTCCTAATTCATCTCCTCCAACAAAGAGGGGGAAAGGTCTATCGTGAGCATTGGCCAGGGGAGGGGCTGGAATGATTAAATCTAATTTTATTCTGGCAATCCACATATATACCATTAAGGTGGATATGCATATTTCTGCATATCCCATTATATTTTTATAGGCAAAACGGCAAAGTGATCGAAAATATTGTAATATTTTTTTATAATGGTTTTCTAAACTCCAGTTAGAAGGAATTGTTCCATTAAATAATCCAAAGCCAAGGCCGAGTAACAAAATAATCCCTCCTAACAGAATTGCGGTACTGCCTCCTGTTAGATTATGAATTACTTCAGAACTGGCCAGAAGGGTTTTTTGAATTGGGTCGTAGAGGAGTGGAATTAAAGAATGTTTTTGTATTCCATGAATATTATAGATAAGGTGATAGGCATGAGAATGGGAATTAAACCCAAAGTAGGGTAACATTGGCCCAATAAATTTTTCTAGAAGCCAGTTTGGAAAAAGACCAATTAATAAAATCCCAAGGGAAAAAAGAATTAAAGATACTTTCATAAATATGGGAGATGAGGATACTTTTCTTTTTATTTTTTTAGGACCTAAAAAAACCATGCCAAAGAGTTTCATATTATAGGCAAAGGTCCCGCCGGCAGTAATGATAAATAGTATTTCCGCTAATTTGAGCCAGGAATCAGGCCTATGAGTAGCTGAAAGATGAACTGAATGTTGATAAGCTTCTAAAATGGCATGATGGAGCATTGTTTTGCTGGCAAATCCATTAAAACAGGGTATGCCTGCAATGGCGAAAGCACTGATCAATAGAGTACAAGCAGCAACAGGAAGTTCTTTCCATAATCCGCCAAGTTTTCGAATATCCAACTCCTTGGTTTGAAAATAAACCGCTCCAATACTTAAAAATAGGGCGGATTTAAAAAGTGCATGATTAACAATATGGTATAGTGACCCGGCAAGCCCCATAGCACCATCAGTGCCCATATACGCGGCACATCCTATCCCCATAATGATGTATCCCATTTGACTGACACTGGAGTAAGCAAGCAAACGAAGGGCATGTGTTGAAAAAAGCGCATTTATCGCCCCAAGGAGCATGGTGATTATTCCAACCCAAATGAGGATATAACCAAGATGCGAAGAAGTCATCCAAGAGCTGGGATTACTAAGATGTTGGCAAGGTGCAAAAATTATATTAACAGTTCGAAAGATCCCATAAGCCCCAACTTCAATCATAATGCCCGAGGATAAGGCTGCAGTAAGACAAGGGGCCGAACCATAAGAAGAGGGCATCCAGATATGTTCCAGAAAAATTCCGGCTTTCCCGCCAAATCCGATCAGAAAAAGCGCTGCAACAAAATATTTTAATCCCGGATGAATATGGGCAAAAGCCGAAGCCGCACTTTTTATTTCTATTGATCCTGCAAAATAGGAGAAGAGAAATATTCCAAACAGCAGCAACAAACCGGTAAAAACACCGAAATATAAATAAACTTTAGCAGCACGAAGGGCTGATTCATCTTCCCTGTGGATGACCATAAGATAGAGAAAGAGCAAAATACATTCATAGAATATATATAAGGTAAATAGATCGCCAGCCAGAAAAGCCCCTAAAGTTGCACTTAGGCAGCAAAGGTTGGCTACATTGTACCGCAACTGATTTTTTTCAATGGTAAGATATTCATGGGAAAAGATCGCAACTAAAAGCCACACAAGAGCGGTAAAAACAACCAAAGTGAGGGTTGCAGGGTCAACTTTAAAGGTTAAGTTAAGGTTAAAGGAAGATAGAAAAGGGATGGTATAGTAGATGCCTTTTTTTAAAACCCCCCCTATTTTTTGACCGTGGATGACTAAAGGATACATGAGAAGTGAGATGACTAAAGTTAAAGCAGAGGTAAAGATAACCATTAATCCTTGAAGGTAACTATTCTGCAGCCAAAAAAGGCTTAAGGCCCCCAGGAGAGGAATTATTATGATCCACCAGGGTAAAAAGGAATAAATCCCGGAATCAGGGGTTATTTCAAGATACTCAATTGATTCATGAGCTTGATCTTGATGGCCATCTTCAGCTTGAAGATGGTTATCTGTAGCATGAGATGAAGAGGAATGATGAGTTTCCAATGTGTCCGGGTGTGATGAAGCCAGTGCTTTTTCTTTTGTAGAGAAAAAGGACAAGGCAAAACAGATAATAAAAAACAGAGTAAAGATTGTTTTTAATTTCCAAAATTTTTGTTTTTCCATAATATACTCTTTTTTTTAACTTTTTTCTAATGAAAGTATAATAAACTTATTTGCCGCGCTATCGAGAGTGGGAACCCTGGGAAAAGGCCAAAAATTAGGGTACCTAGGGCCAATAGAAGGATCGGGACCATCATTACCGGTTTAGGGTCCTCACGTTTTATCGGGCAATCTGTTTTTTCTACCACACCAAACCAGGCATTATAAACAATAGGACCATAATAGATAAGGTTCATAAAACTGCTGAGAATTAAAGTGCCTACAGCTACTATACCGACTGTTAAGCTATATGAGCCTACTTTTACTGCATCTAGTGCCCCGATAGCCAAAAACCATTTACTTATGAATCCGTTAAAAGGAGGGAGGCCAATCATAGATAGGGCTGCCATAGTAAAACAGGCTGTGACAATAGGCATTTTTTTACCGATCCCCTTCAATTCCGAAAGGCTCTTTTTCCCGGTTTGGTGAATAAATGCACCTGCACAGAGGAATAATCCGGCTTTAATAACAGCATGATTAAAGATATGAAGGATACCGCCGGTCATGCCTAAAGGTGAGAGCAAAGTAATGCCTAAGATAATATAGCCAATTTGTGACACACTGGAATAGCCAAGGAGTTTTTTAAGGTCTGTTTGATTAATCGCTGCTGCTGAGCCAATGAATATGGAAAAGAGGGCCATGCCTAAAAGGATGGCTACCAGATAATTCCCCTTTAAAATATCTAATCCTACAATACTGTAAATAGTTCGAATAATGCCATAGGCCCCCGCTTTGATCATTACTCCGGAAGACAAGGCCACAGCACAGGAAGGGGTTTGAGGATATGCACAAGGCATCCAATAATGCAAAGGAAAAATTCCTGCTTTCACCCCAAAACCTAAAATGTATCCCCAAAAGATAAGAGGGAGCCATTTATTTCCTTTTAGCCCTAAACCAATAGTGGATAAACTTATTGATCCGGTTAAGGAGTACGTCATGACAATTGCTAATAATAGAATTAATCCTCCCGAGATTCCCATGAATATATATACGACACCTCCACGCATTGCTTCAGGGGTTTGTTCATGAATTACTAAAAAGAAAGAGGCTACGCTGAGAAGTTCAAAGAGGACATACAAACTAAATAGATCGCCGGTAAAGACAACGCCCAACATCCCCGCTAACGTGAGCAAAGAAAAAACATCATAACGAACCTGAGCGTGTGTTTTTCGCATGAATTCAATAGCATAAAAACTAGAAAGCATCCAAATAAAGGAGGCAATAAGGCCGATGAAAAATCCAAGAGCATCGATCCTAAAAGAAAAACCAACGGGAATACCGGTTTTTAGAGTATTAACTAAAATGTTTCCCGCCTTTATGGATGGATACATAAGAGCAATAATGAAAAATGTTATTAAGGTAATTATGGCTGTGGAAAGATTTATTTTTTCAGGAGCTCGTTTATTTATATAAAGAATTGGAATGACACCAAAAAGAGGTACTGCTAAAGCAAAAATAGGTAATACACTCGTTTGATTCATGGCAGTAGTAATCCTAAAGTACTAGTTAAAAAAGTATTAACCAAGCAAAGTATTGATTCTTTTTATTACCTCATCCGGTACAAAAGGATGAGTGATGTAATCATTGGCCCCCATTTGAAATCCATAATCGATTTCAGAGCGTTGCGCTGAAGCTGAAAGTATAATCACAGGGATTTTTTTTGTTTTTTCATTCGTTTTTACAATCTGGCATAAATCGAATCCATTTAATTTAGGTAGATTAATATCTAAAAGAATTAAATCTACTGAATTTTGAAATATTGTTTCTAGGGCCTCAATGCCGTTCTGAGCAGTAAGTATCTGCCAATTTTTTGAGTATGTTTCTGAGCCAATGCAGGTGACAATGAGCTTTTGAATTTCAAGATTATCTTCTACTACTAAAATTTTCCGACGGGTGTTGTTAGGCTTAATTTGGATTCCTTTAGTATATGGGGTATGAGAAATCCGGGCTTTATTAACTGGTTGTTTATTTTGTTTCTTTTGTTTATGCTTCGTTTTTGGCAAGGTAAAAGAAAATGTACTCCCTTTATCTTTACAACTCTCTACCCAAATTTTGCCATGGTGAAGTTCAACAATATTTTTGGTAATGCATAATCCAAGTCCTGTACCGCTATATTCCCTTGTGGCGGAGTTATCGACCTGATAAAA
>JAUWIR010000120.1 GCA_030605265.1 Pseudomonadota bacterium
GGTTTACTTTCCAAATACTTCCCGCCCCGAGAGTTAAAATCATATCTCCGGGCCGGACTATTTCTATTACAGAAGAAGGGATCTCTTCTTTATCAGGGATGTATCGAACATCCCGATGGCCGTGTAATTTGACGCCATCAGCAATAAGTTCTGCATTGACGCCTTCAATCGGCTTTTCGCCGGCAGGATATATATCAGTAACAATTAATATATCTGATTGATAGAAGGAAGTATAAAAATCCGTGAGCAAATCTCTGGTGCGAGTGTACCGATGGGGCTGAAAAACAACAATAAGCCGTCTGTTCCAACTTTGCTCCTCTGTAGCTAATACTCCCTTTCCTGTGGCCAGGGTAGCTTTAATCTCAGTGGGATGATGCCCGTAATCATCCACCACATAAATATCATTTATATGCTCTTTTATCTGAAAGCGCCTATCAGCGCTCTGGCAACTTCCCAGAGTTTCCTTAATTATCTTGAAGGGAACATCCAATTCCAGAGAAACACCAATAGCAGCCAAAGAATTATAGATATTATGGATACCTGGAATATTCAAATGCACTCTGCCCAGTTTCTTGCCCATCCAGATTACATCAAAGGAGGATCGAAGCCCTCTGGCTTCTATTCTTGTGGCCATCAGATCTGTTTGCCCAAGCAACCCGTAAGAAATAAATCGCTTTTTAATACCTGGAATAAGGTCCTGAATATTTCCTTGATCCAGACAAAGAATAGCCGCCCCATAAAAAGGGACCTTATTAATAAAATCTAAAAAAGTGGCTTTCAATTTTTCCAAAGAACCATAAAACTCCATATGTTCCTCATCTAAGGTGGTCACTACGGCAATAGTTGGGCTCAGCTTTAAAAATGATCCGTCACTTTCATCAGCCTCGGCAACTAAGAAATCACCCTTCCCTAAATAGGCATTGGAACCCAGACTGGATAAACGCCCCCCTATAACAATAGTGGGATCTAGCTTAGCTTGAGCCAATATAGTGGAAACAAGAGAAGTTGTGGTGGTTTTCCCATGGGTGCCGGCAATGGCGATACCATATTTCATGCGCATTAACTCAGCTAACATTTCAGCCCGGCGAATAACGGGAATCGCTGAGTCATGGGCAGCTTGAAGCTCGATGTTTTCCTGCTGAATCGCTGAAGAATAAACGATTACATCAGCTGAAGTTATATTCTTCGGAAGGTGTTCCATGGTAATATCTATACCTAATTGTTGCAAATGTTTAATATTTTCAGACTCAGCAACATCGGAACCACTCACCTTGTAGCCCAGATTGTGCAATAATTCAGCAATTCCGCTCATACCTGACCCGCCGATACCGATAAAGTGAACATGATTAATTTTTAAAAACATTTTCCTCTACCACCTTCTTTTATTATATTTATAGACTCCCGGACAATCACGCGAGCAGCCTCCGGTTTACCGAACCTCTTTGAAGCCTTAGCCATCTTATGCATTTTCTGCGGATTATCAATTAATTCAAATATCTCCTCCCATAACCTATCCCCTGTCAGCTCCTTATCTGCTATCAGTCCTGCGGCCCCTGCCTGGTATAATGAATTTGCATTTATCATCTGATGATCCTTCACTGCAAAAGGATAAGGGATAAGAATGGAAGCTTTTCCCAATAGGGTAATCTCAGCTAAAGTAGTGGCGCCTGCACGACAAACCACCAGATCTGCCTGCTGATATGCTTCCATCATTTTATGAATAAAGGGTAAAATAGTTGCCTCAATTGCTTTTTTCTCATAAAAAGCTTGTATTTTTTCGTGATCTTCAACGCCGGTTTGATGAATAATCTGCACTCTTTTTCTCTTCTCTTCTGACAATTTTGAGAGACCTTGACAAACTGCTTCATTGATTCGACGAGCACCCTTGCTTCCTCCAAAAATTAACACTGTTGATTTCCCGGCTTTTTTCTCTCCCAGCACTCCCCTCCCCTCACTTGTAATACCTCCCTGGCGAATGGGGTTTCCGGATACCACTATTTTCTTTTGTAAAAATTCTGAGAAAAATCCTCTTGTTTCCTCAAAAGAGATAAAAATTTTCTCTACCCAATGGGAAAAGAGCTTATTCGCACCACCCGGGAAATAATTTTGCTCGTGAATTACCAGCGGCACACTGCATAATTTACCGGCTATAAGCGTGGGGACTGAAGGATACGCACCAAGACCAATAATCAGGGATGGGCGAAAGGATCGTAAAATGTAAAAAGCTTTGACAACACTTAAAAAAAGATAATAAAAAGCACAGGTAGTTTGCCATGATAATCCCCGAAAGCTTTTTACAGGTAAATCTTTGTAAGGCCACCCTTCATTAGATACTATTTTTTGATCAATTTTTCTTTGAGTAATCATAAATAAAATATCAATTTCCGGTTTTTGTTTGGAAAATTCCTGGGCTAAGGCTATCCCAGGATATAAATGACCTCCCGTACCCCCCCCGGCTAAAATGAGCTTCACAACTAACTTTCTCCTTGCTCAGCCTGTGTTTTATATTCAGGCAAACCTGGAAATATTCAATAACATCCCAACAGCTAAAGCATTAACAATTAAAGAAGACCCACCAAAACTGACAAAGGGCAAAGGAAGCCCTTTGGTTGGCAATAAGCCAATGGCTACGCAAATATTTATTAAAGCTTGATATCCAATCAAACAGGTTATCCCTAAGGCCAAATAGCAGGCAAAAGGGTCCTTAACCCTCTGGGCAATCCTGAATCCGCGCCAAATAAAAATACAAAATAAAATTAAAATTAAGAGTGCGCCAAAAAGCCCTAACTCTTCTCCAATTATAGAAAAAATAAAATCTGTATGCGCTTCAGGAAGAAAGCCACGCTTTTGAATACCCTGGCCTAATCCAAGGCCAAACCATCCCCCTGCCCCCAGAGCACAATATGACTGAATTGTTTGATATCCTATTCCTAAAGGATCTTTCCAGGGATCTAAAAAAATTAAAATACGTTGCAGCCGATAGCGTATCAACCAGATCACTCCTGACAAACCGATACTGAAAAGCACGGCAGTCCCAAATAAATGGCTTTTTTTCACTCCTGCTGCAAAGAGCATTGAAAAAGCAATGATAACTATCAAGACACTTGTTCCTAAATCCGGCTGTTTTAAAAGCAGAAGAAAAGAAAGACCTAAAACAATACATAAAGGGGAAAATATTGCCCGCATATCCTCAATGTATTTGGCCTTTTTCACTAAAAAATGGGCCAGATATAAGATAATGGCTAATTTAGCTAATTCAGCGGGTTGAAATTGATACCCGAAAAATTCCAGCCAGCGATATGCTCCTCCCGCTTTTTTCCCCAACCAGGGCGTAAAGACCAAGGCCAGTAATACTACTGAAAATAACAAAATAACATAACAGCATTTTCTCCAGATCTCGTAGGATATCTGCATTGATGAAAGGAGTACCAAGAGAGCTATGCCAACAAAGCAGGCCTGTTTTTTTAAAAAGAAATAAGGGGGTACGTGATACCGGGATTCAGCTATCAAAGCGCTTGAGCTATAAACCATAACCACGCCTATGGACATAAGGGCTATAACTACAAGAAATAAAAAATGATCATAATTTTGTTTTTTGGGCATTTCCAAGGTCCTGAATTATTTCCTTAAAAACTTGTCCTCTATGGGCATAATTATTGAACATATCAAAACTGGCGCAGCCTGGAGATAAAAGGACCACATCTTCCGGCCGGGCCATAGAATAGCCTAAATTGACAGCTTCTTGTAAGGAATTGGTTTTATAAACAGGGACTTTGTTTTGAAAGTTTTTATCAATTTTATCCCTTGATTCTCCAATAGCCAGGATACCTTTAATATGATTACCTGTTATGGCTATAAGAGGAAGATAATCATTTCCCTTATCTTTTCCGCCTAAAATCAGCCAAATAGGCCCTTTGATACTCTCAATGGCTTTTATTACCGCCCCTACATTGGTACCTTTCGAGTCGTTTATAAAATGAACGTTATTGATTTTGGTCACAAATTCAAGGCGATGGGAAAGTCCTGAAAAATTTTCAATAGTATGCTGAATTATTCCTCCCTTAATCCCGGCCAGCCAAGCTGCCGTAGCTGCAGCCACTATGTTTTGCCGATTATGGTCTCCAATTAATTTACTTTTATCAATAGTGCAAATCAATTGATCCCGGTTCTCTATCCGCGCTATAATATCTTTCCCCTCCATGGTTACACCTTGGCTAACAGGGGCATCTATATTGAAGTACAACACCTTTCCCGCACCCTCATTCAGAGAGAGAAACCGGGAAGTAACAGCATCTTGGATATTAACTACGGCGAAATCCCCAACCCTTTGATTTATCAATAATCGCGCTTTTGCTTTTAGGTAATCTTCGAATTGTGCATACCGATCTAAATGATCAGGGGTTATGTTTAGCATAATCCCTATCCAGGGCCGAAATTTTTGAATAACTTCCAATTGAAAGCTACTCACCTCGGCAATTACATATTCAATATCAGGTTTTGCATAAACTATAGGAGATAAGGGCGTGCCGATATTCCCCCCGATAATGACCTTTTTGCCTGCTTCCTGAAAAATTTCACCAATCAAAGAAGTAACCGTGGTTTTACCATTTGTTCCGGAGACTGCTATAAAAGGGGCTTTTGTAAGGGAAAAAGCCAGCTCTAAATCATTGGAGATGGGAATCCCTTTCTGCCGGGCCATGTTAAAAGCCTCTTGTTGTAAGGGAACACCGGGGCTGGCGAAAATAAAATCCTGGTCAAGGAATACCTCCGTTCTATGAGCGCCAAAGGCGCCTCGAAAGGTGATGCCCTTTAACTCTTCCAGTTGGGGGGCTAATTGCTCTTCTGACTGAAAATCATTAATGGTAACCTCCGACCCAATATGGGCAAACAATTTAGCCAAAGCTATTCCTGTTTTCCCGCAACCAACGATTAATACTTTTTTTATTTTAAATTCAGTGAGTTGCATCTATTTACTCTACCGTAATTTTAAAGTGCTCAAACTCAATAAGGCTAAAATAATTGAAATTATCCAAAACCTGACAATAATTTTGGGCTCCGCCCACCCTTTCAGCTCAAAGTGATGATGAATGGGGGCCATATTAAAAACTCTTTTGCCCCGTAATCGAAAGGAACAAACCTGAATAATCACTGATATTGTCTCTATAACAAAAAGTCCTCCAACAAGAAACAGCAATAATTCATGTTTGCAGATCAAGGCAACAGTGCCAAGGGCCGCTCCAAGGGACAAAGACCCTATGTCTCCCATAAATACTTGCGCAGGATAGGTATTAAACCATAAAAAACCAAGACCCGCACCAATCATAGTTCCACAAAAAATGGTTAATTCTCCTGCACCTTTTACATTTATAATCATTAAATAATTAGCAAAATTAGCATGCCCCGCCAGATAACAAAACCCCATAAAAGCAGTAGAGGCAATAATCATGGGGGCAATGGCCAGGCCGTCCAGACCGTCGGTTAAATTGACCCCATTTGAAGTTCCCACGATAACCAGAATAGCAAAGGGGACATAAAACCAATAAAGATCGGGCCGGACGTTCTTTAAAAAGGGTACGGTTAATTGAGTGGTGTAACAATTAGCCGGAAAAAAATAAAGGTAAAGAGCAATGCCTGCGGCAATCAAAATCTGCAGAGAAAGTTTCGTTCTTATGGAAAAACCTGTAAAATTCCTCCATTTAATTAATTTTAAATAATCATCTACAAAACCGATAATACCAAAAGAGATAGTGCTGAATAAAACAACCCAAACATATCGATTCGATAAATCAGACCAAAGCAGTGTAGGGATAATGAGAGAAAATAAAATCAAAATTCCTCCCATAGTGGGTGTTCCTGCTTTCGATTGATGGCCTTGAGGGCCTTCTTGCCGAATATTTTCTCCGATACTAAGACGTTGCAGCCTCCGAATTAAAAAGGGGCCTAGAAGAAAAGAGAGCAAAAGAGCAGTTAAGGTTGCATAGGCAGCCCGAAAGGTAATGTATCGAAATACATTAAAAAATGAGTACCTACTATGTAATGGATACAAAAGATGATAGAGCATAATTAATTTTCTACCAATAATTCAACAACCTTTTCCATTTTCACTCCTCGAGATCCTTTTACTAAAACAGAATCTCCCCTTAATAATAAATTTTTAAGATTATTAGCGATTTCATCTTGACTAAAATCTACAAAAACATGGTCTTTCTTCATCCCCCCGGCTAAAGCTTCCTCAGCTATCCAATGAGCCAGGGGACCACTGGTGAACAAATATTCAATAGGACGCTGGGCAATAAAGCTGCCAACCTCTCTATGAAATTTTTCCGCCTTGTTTCCCAGTTCCAACATATCACCTAAGACTAAAATGGCCCTTCCCCTCTTTTTACACTGCACTAAAGTCTCAATAGCCACTCTCACAGAAATTGGGTTGGCATTATAAGCGTCATTGATGATAGTGTAGCCTTCCCCCGTTTTAAATTGAACCATGCGCATAGGAGGGATGGTTACGTTTTCCAACCCCCGTCTGACATTGGAAAGGGGGACCTTTAAAGCCAAAGTGGCGGCTGCAGCGGCTAAGGCATTATATACATTGTGCTTGCCGATCAAAGGGAGAGTTATTTTTGCTTGCTCTTCATTATAATAGAGAGTAAAAGTGAGATTCTTACCTTGATGAAGGTTTTCTGCCTTGACCATAGCTTCTTTTGATAAACCAAAGGTAATCACTTTATTAATATTTTTGGCTAAAGCTCCACAAAAGGGATCATCATAATTAATCACTGCAACTCCATCGGAATTCATTTCCTCAAATAATTCCGCTTTGGCCTGGCTGATTTTTTCCAGGGAGCCAAAAAATTCAAGATGTGCCGGGCCTATATTGGTTACCACCCCAACATCAGGATTACAGATCCGAGTGAGCTTTCTGATCTCGCCAAAATCATTCATCCCCAATTCTAAAACAACTGAATCTACCTTTGAGGACAACCTGGTCAGGGTTAGAGGCAAACCGATCAAGTTATTTTGATTTCCTTCCGTTTTTAATACTCTCCCGCTCTCATTTAGAATAGAGGCAATCATTTCTTTGGTGGTAGTCATGCCGTTGCTTCCTGTTACAGCTATAACCGGTGCAGATATTTTGCAGCGAAGATATTTAGCGAAATCCTGTAAAGCTTTCAATCGATCAGGCACTTGAATTAAAACTTTTCCCTCAGTCCAGTTTGTAGGTAAAATAAAACATTGCCCGACAACAGCGCCTATAGCCCCACTTTCTACAGCCTGATCAACAAAATGATGCCCGTCAAACCGCTCTCCTCTTAAGGCCCAAAATAGCTGTCCTTGAGAAATACCACGAGAATCAATGGATATTCCAAAAAACGGCACATCTACAGCGCCACTCAATAGTTCTCCTTGAGTTGCTTTAAGAATATCTGTTAAAGAAATATCCTTTGATAAGGAAGTAATTTTCATCATAACTTAATTCATATTTTTATTTTATTTATGCGGAGTTTCACCCTTTGTGCCTTTATGCCTTTGTGCCTTTATGCCTTTATGCCTTTGTGCCTTTGTGCCTTTGTGCCTTCTTTTAATTCAATCTTTTTAATAATTCTTTAGCCACCCTTCGGTCATCAAAAGGGATAGATTCTTTACCTATAACCTGATAATGTTCATGTCCTTTTCCTGCGATTACTACTAAATCCTTTTCTTTGGCCAGATGAAAGGCCCTTTTAATAGCCTGATATCGATCCGGAATAATTTCATACTTTTTATTCGCTTGATTTTTACTAGAAGGCCATGCAAGAAAAACCCCTTTCTCAATTTCCCCGACAATCTCCAGAGGATCTTCTTCTCTGACATTATCATTGGTAATGATAAGATAATCACTCAAAGTGGCCGCTACACGTCCCATAGGGAGGCGCTTTTCCTTATCCCTGTCTCCTCCGCACCCAAACACGGTAATAATCTTTTGAGGATTTAATTGACGCCCGGTTTCCAAAAGATTCTGCAACGCATCAGGAGTATGGGCAAAATCCACCACAGTCCAAAAAGGTTGCCCAGCGGAAATCATTTCAAAACGCCCGGGAATTTTTCTAACAGATTCAATGCCTTGTTGAATTTTTTCCGAATCAATCCCTTCAGCCACCCCAACACTGATGGCTGCTAATATATTATAGATGTTATGAACTCCACTAAGATCTGTATTAATATATACCATTCCTGAGGGAGTATGAACAGTAAAATTCATTCCTTCCTGATCAATAGTGGCATTTTCTGCCCAAATATCGCCTCTATTTTTGATCCCATATGACAAAATTTTTACATCAACACCATCCTTTATCCCTGAGAAAGAGGGATCATCAAGATTCAGTATGGCAATTTTCCGAAATTTTTCTCCTTCATGAAGATGACTAAATAAGCGCTTTTTTGCCTCAATATACTCCCCCATTGTGTGATGAAAATCAAGATGATCAGCTGTAATATTGGTCAAAACGGCAATATCAAATTCACAGTCCAAGACCCGATGCAATACCAGCGCATGGGAAGAAACCTCTATGACTGCATAATGGCATTTTTGGTCTACCATTTCAGACAGGTGCTTCTGTAATTCAATGGACTCGGGGGTGGTTCTTACAGACGGATTCTGCTGCCCTCTGATGGAACTGATGAGAGTATTCTGCAAACCAACTGTAAAACCTGCTTTTTCTAAAATCGAGTTGATAAGATAAGAAGTAGTAGTTTTCCCATTCGTTCCGGTTATACCAATTATTCTTATTTTTTTTGATGGATGCTGAAAAAAAGCGGAAGATAATAAAGCAAGGGCCTTTCTGCTATCCGGCACCCTCACCAAGACCACGGAGTCTTTATCGCTTTCCATGGATTTTCCAATGCTCTTTTCCATCACTATGGCTATTGCTCCTCGCCGGACGGCCTCATTAATATAATCGTGGCCATCGGATTGAAAGCCGTGAATACAGACAAAAACAAATCCCGGCTGAACATTCCTTGAATCATGGGTAATACCAGACACTTTGGCCTTGGAATTGCCTATTTTGCTCTCAATTTTCAAAAAAGATAAAAGTTTTTCCAATTCCATTTTAAGGGCCTTTAGCAATTTAAAAAATTTTCAACCTATGCAATTAACTATTTTTAGACAGGATAACAGGATCAATAAGATTTTTTTAATCCTGTTTATCATTTACATTAACTCTTTAACTTTACGCTTGACCTCAACTTTATTTTCTCCAAAATTAAGTATCAAGACCACTCTCATTGCCACATGGTAATTAACTAATTTACTTCATAGGCTTTAATAATTTGTCTTACTGACTTTAACTCCAAAATAATCGTATCATTATGACAACTCTTTTTGATTAACTGGATTATAATCATGTTTATCCTGTCAAATATTTTTTTACAGTAGTGAATCGAATTGCACTGGTTGAAAATTTTTCCAATTCCATTTAAGGGCCCTTTCTATAGTCACTCCACTCTGCTGGCCATTCTCACTACTGATCTTTTGGGGGCCTTTTTCTCCTCAACAGGAGAAACATTTCGATAATGGATTATATTTTTAGCTATTTCACGAAAGACCGGAGCAGCCACTAATCCTGCGAGGAATTCTTCTTTTGGTTCATCAATGGTAACTAAAATGGCAAACTGTGGATCATCTGCCGGAAAGTATCCCAAAAATGAAGAACAGAAAAGTTCATGAGAATAACTTTTACTTATAGGATCAATCTTTTGGGCAGTCCCTGTTTTTCCTGCCA
>JAUWIR010000149.1 GCA_030605265.1 Pseudomonadota bacterium
CCGGCCTTTCGGTAATCCTGACTCTGCCGGCTTTGTGGACTGGCTTGGTTATAGATGATTATTTACATAAGGGAATTCTCCAGGGCTTGCCCCTTCTGAAGGGGCTAACAAAATCCCGCTTTAATCTTTTTACCTTTCTGGACGGCGGGCCGCAGCAAATCAGGGATTTAATTCATAAAGGCTTTATCCCCTGGTGGACCTTTGAGAGGGTGAAATTAAATTTTTGGCGACCCATAAGCGCTTTTACTCATTGGCTCGATTATCTTTTCTGGCCCAACTCACCCCTCCTCATGCATTTACACAGCCTCATCTGGATGGCCGCTATGATTGTCCTTATTACTCTCCTCTATCGACGGCTCATTCATGTACCCTGGGTAGCCATCAATTACCTGTTGGCAGCCAAATCAGTTTGCCTGGCCTGACTATTGAAGTGACCAAGCTGGCTGAGGAAGGATGGCCGCAAGAGGTCCGGTATCTTTTTTCCACGCCTTTGGAAGATCCCTCCCTGGTGTGGCTGCAGATTCAGGATAATAAGACTATTCCCTTTCCTCTGCCGGCCATTGGCGAATCGATTATCTTAAATTAAAATGGGCATCCATCTAAGGCGGGACACTCTTACTGGAAAATGAATCTCGCCAAGACGCAAAGATCGCCAAGAATATGAATGAAAACCAAATAAGAAAAATAGTTATTGATTCTTATATAGCAATTCATGGCATCCTTCATAAAGAACGAAAAGTAGTTTACACTATAACTTGTTAATTTTTTATTTACTATACAAGGGCATGAAGGAAAAGAAGGAACGGCAAGTGATCCTGATAGGTTACGATTATGAGCAGGGTATAAGTGGCCCGCCTTAGACGGATAGCCCAGCTAATCGGCTGTTTTTATTCCGGCCATAGTGGCAATATATGACCCTTTTTGGTGGCGGTTATTGTATCTGAAAATCGTATCCACCAATTTCCTGTGTAATTTACCAAAAGCACGAATATAACGCTTGCTTAACCACCGGTAATATTTTTCCATACTTTTCATATTTTGCCGAAAGATAATTTTCACCAGCTCATCAATGAGATCATCCGCGTTATCGTCCAAAAAATCTGACAAATCAGGTAAAGGGCCGCCGAGGATCGGTTTATATTCTTGCACAAAGACATAAGCTCCGGGAAGAGAATGTAAAAAGCGGAAACGCTCCACATCCTCAGCCAGAGTAGTATTATATCCATACATACAGATAAATTCTACATTATCACGAGGCGTGAAGCCGAACAGTTGATATTTGCTATGGACCTGATCCAGGTAGCGAGCATCATTCAAGCTGAAATAGTAGGCGGTCCTGTTGAATTTAACATTAGTACAATGAATACGCCGGATAATTTGGGCTGTATCTTCATCCGCCAGCCGAATGTCAAGTGTTTGGTTAAAATTGACCTGGAGATTTTCTCTGACCATTTCTTCAAGAAGCTCCCCGGCTCTAGAGTATGCCAGAATATTATCATCAAGCAGGATAAGTTTTTGCCGGTCCTTATCCAGCAATGTTTCAAGATCGCTGACCTGCCGAGGCAGTCCTTCTTTTTGGGGCACAATACAAAAAGAACAATTGAACCGGCAACCGCGGGTGAGAAACCCTATGGCCCGGTCACCTAACTCGGGATAAAGAGAGTAATCAGCAGGAAGGGCCTCAATGTGCTCGGGAAGGCGTTTTTGGACATCCACCCCGGAGCCGCCAAGGATGAGTGATTGACCATACTGTTTTTGCAGTTTTTCAATTCGTTTTTTCGATGCCGGAAAAGAAAAAGTACTGCTGGCCCAAACCTCTTCCACCTTCGGGATAGTATAATCTTTTCTGGCCAGGACCACTTTGCGTCCCTGCTCTTTGAAATAGCTGCTTAGTTTCATTAGGGCAAGATTTGGCAGGCAACTGTCAATATCTATCAGCAGAATGCCGCCAGGGGGCAAGTGAGCGGGAGATTTTTTTTGGGGCTGCCGATCGGAAGCATCAGGGCGTAAAAGATAGTTACTCTGTGCTTCAGGGGGAAAGGCGGAGCGGGCTTTCTCGGAAAGGGTGAGTATAAATTGCATGTTCGGCAGAAGGCGATCCATAAGCTTAATCCATTGAGGAAAAATCCTTTCCGTACAAAAGAGGTCAGGGCGGTGGAACAATACAACACCAGGCATATCCATTGGACGGGCGCTCTTTGGGAAGGCGTCCATCAAACAGCGGGCGCCATCAAGGGCAGGCAGAACTGCACGCTGCTGCCAGGGGTGTAATTTTTGCCATTCCCTGGCAAAATCACAGGATTTTTCCATCCAGCAGTCAGTGTCTATGGAAAGATATTCTTTGAACAATCGGCAAAAACGTAGCAAAAGGTGTTTTGGAGCAAGACGCACAAACCGGATATGCTTGTGATGTAATAGGGTAAGCAAGGCTACAGGGTCAGTGATCAGGGCCTGTGGATTGAAGAGTGAATGAAATCGATTGAGGCGAAAAAAGGGATCGGTAAAATCAAAGTCGTCAGTCTGGTGGTGCGGCCTCAATTTAGGACCATAGCCGAGGATAAAATAAAGTGCATTACCTCTTTTAATATTTGGTGAGTGATAATGAAGGTCCGCAGGCAGAAAGCGGCATTCTTTTTTCTTTAATAATTTTATTTGTCCTTCAGATTTTATTTCTATGCCCGTACCAAAAAGTTTACGCGAATGGTAATCATGGGGGTGTGTTGCCGTTATACCTTCAAGCCTCAGGGGAGGTTTGGTAAACAATTGCTGCACTGAGTTCGGTAAGCGGTTGAATAAAGGATAATTTCCCCAAGCTAAGGGTATTAACTGCAAGAGCTTATAATTGGGGCTTTCTGCAGAAAGTAGCCCCCATTTTTTTATTTTGTCGGGTCCTTTGGAAAAACAATAGTTATCAGGGCCATTTTGAAGCCCATTTTCAAAATATATATTTAATAGATACATTTTTATTTATAAATCATCAAGCCATTGTTTTGCCTGTTTGGCCAGATCACTTAATCGGCCCTCCGACCATTTCTCGATGCAAGGGGGAAGAACAATATTATGTTGTATAAATGTATCATTATAAATTTGGCAATAATTTCCCAAGGTAATTATTTTAAAAATTCGTTGTATTTCATTCGGACCAAAATTTTTATTAAGATATGCCCATGTTAGCCTTGACAGGAGTTGTAAATCCTTTTTTGACAAAGCAACGTTTTTTTCTATAATTTCTATGACTTCGCACCATCTCTTATTGTCTAAGTGATCGTCAACAGTTTCAAATATGTTTAAGATTTTGGCCATAGCGCTTTTTTGTTTTTTCCTTTTATTCTTCGGCATGAGGGAAAGTTCGGCGTACTTGATATAAGGGATAAGATCACATTCGCCGTTCTCATAGGTTAATCCTTCCTTCCAAATGTCCCGAGCTTTTTTAATTTCACCTTGAATAAAATAAGCAATCCCCAGAAGATGACATATATGACACGAAGACCCATCATTAAGACCGATGCGTGAAATTTTTTCAAGCAAGGAAATAACTTCCGGCCACTTGTTTCCATTGGCTGCTTCTTCGGCCATATCCAGTAAGCAGCTGAAATGATTAGGGTATTGTGTCCTCATACACATTTTCATATCATTTGCTTTTTCAAAAAGGAATGTGCGTTTTAAGGCATAAATAAAAGCGGCAAAGTCATCAGGGTTATTTGATCCCGGTTGTTTGAATTTTTTAATAGTATCATTTAAATCTTTTTCTGTAGGATTTTTTAGCTGTAACATATAAGCCAGGGAAGTTGCCTTGATTTCCCCTTTCGGATTATTACAATAAAAATGAAGAGATTTGAATAGAGGAAAGGCGTTTTTTAAAGGATCATCATGGATTTTAAAATCAAAAACCGGTGGTTTTTCATTAAGAATAATAGCCTGCACTTTATCGCCCTGGAAATTTATGGCCGCAAGATGTCTGCAAAACTCATCACTGGCAAAGGCAATTTTTTCCGGTATAGTAACCTTGTAAAGCAGAGCAAGGCCCTGCTCGGTTTCCTTATAGGCTGCAAGAAGGTATTTTGAATCTTCGGAAGAAGCATCTTGATAATAAATAAAAATAATACCCGTATCAAGTGAGGTGAAAATTCGGTGATGTAACTCTCCATTAGTATTTTCGATGAGAAGAGGTGGATATTTTGCTTCTAAATCAGGTCTTACTTCCATATAGATATGAAGATCGCCTTGCTCTTCATCGTATTCTTGAAAGGGGTCCATGGCCCCGGAATTGTCAAAGGGCAAAAAAACAAAATCTTTTCCATTGGGATGAAGAGCGGTGGCATTGATGGCTTGGAAATGTTCAAAAGTAAAACTTTCACCATGTTTGCCTCGCTCAGAATAAAATTGCACTGTTTTGGTGGTAATATTCTGCATACCAATCCGAAAATGTCCGCCTGCATTAATTACCATAGGGTAAAAAGCACACTTTAGCCGGCGAGCAACACGTTGTTGATTGATATCAATGATATCAATTGTTTCATCAGTAGGAATTTTTTTATCTCGCTTATTTAACCACAAAGATTTACTCTTTGGAAATACCCATGCTCCCTCGACTACTTCTTCTTCTCTTACAAAAGAACCGAAATCATACCAGGAAAGAATAGTTAACGGCTCCAAACCAAGTTCCACTACATCTCCATTACGTCCTGTTATCCAGAGCACCTTTCCTACTGCATAAATATTATGAACATCTATCTGTTTAGGTGTCCGCAGAAGGATGGCTTTTTTGAATTTTTGGTCATCAAGACAAAATATTCTCAGGAACACCCATCTTTCCTGGCTGGTGGCGAGAATTAGTTGCCTTTCATCCGGCAATAAGCAAGAGAAAATATCTTCACTCATCCAGTAGAAACCAAAAGAGGCGTAATACATGGGCAATTCATCAATATCGATGGCAACAAGGGCCCATTCCTTTTTTATATGAGAGGTATGCTCCTTTATCCTTTCAAGCCAATATTCCGGGGGGGCCTGTTCTGTATGTTCTTTTGACTCGCCGCCAATTTTTTTGGCAGCAAATCCATGATGTTCGGCCGGCTCTCCGGCAATTTGTTCAGGAGAAAATCCAGTGTGCACGGCTGACGATCCAATCATTTTCCCGAAGGCAGGTCCGGTATGTTCGGCTAACTCGCCGGCGATTTTTTTGGCAGCAAAATGATCTCCCCGGTTTTGAGCGTCAAGGTGATTTTGCTTAAGTCTTATGAATTTTTCCAGATACTGTAAGCGAAGGTTAATATTATCGAAAAGCTTTTTATCTTTCTCCTGTAAAAGATTTACCTTTATTTGATCCATACAGGCACGCGCTTGTTGAGGATCATTCCTTTCGAGAAAATAAGCAGCCTTCTGTAAAAGATCTTTTGCTTCTTGGCACTTAACTGTGTGTAAAAGATTTTGAGCCTGTTGCCAAAGGATTTGGGCTTCAGGGACTGATTGCAGCACTTTAGCATAAGGTTCCAACTCCTCTAGGATACGTTCAGGCTCTTTTTTTTCATTAAGGGCCTCTTTTGATTTGCTCAGTACCAGGACCGCTTCTACCAGTTTTTCCGGTTTTGTTGTGGTTTTTGCGGAAAGGATTTGATCCAGCCAGGCCAAGAGGGGATCATGAGTTGTGTTTTTGATAAGGTTTTGTTGATGGGTAGTGAGATGGATATAGTGCAAAAAAGCGTTTTTTTTATCTCCTTCAGCCAGAAGATTCATAAAGCGCTGAATTTCCAGTTTCTCTTTTTTTCGTTTAGCTTCATTCCGGGCGTATTCAAGCCGCTTGGCCAGGTTTTCGGCCTTTGCTCCGGCGGATATGGCCTTATCCAGTAACTCGACTTCCCGACTGTAATCCTTGTTCTTTTTGGCCTCATCAGCTAACCGAAGCAACTGATTGATTTTTTCCTGACGTTGTTGTTTCTTATATTCGTGAAGAAGGCGCCGAGCCTCTTTGTTTTCCGGAGAGACGGCTAAGATCTTGCCGGCCAGTTTTAAGGACTCCCCGGTTCGTCCTTGCCGATCAGCCAGAATCATTTCCTGCACAGTCGGTTGGAGACTTTTGGCGCGTAATGATTGGATACTTTCAGCCAATTGTTCTATGGTAAGTTTTAATTCAGCTTGTTCAAAAGAGGCCAACTTCCCTAAAAGATTTGAAGCACAGTCCAAGTCGCCTTCTTGTATGAGGTGTTCTACCAAGAGAACATAAACTTCCGCTACTCTGGGGTGTGACACGCCTTTAATAAACTCCAAGGCGGGTTCTGTGCGGCCGTTTCGTGCGGCAGCCAGTGCTGAAAGGAGGTTCACTTTATCATTGGATTTGACACTTGTGGGAATAGTACTGAAAAGATCTACTGCTTTTTCATAGGCAGCTAAATAGTCAACATACAGCTCTAAAAGGAAGAGGACGGGGGCCGGATCATCCCCGGCTACTTTAAGTGCGCGAAGAAAATATTTTTCGCAGGCATCATAGTCATATTCATCCAGTGCCTTTTGCCCCAACTGAATCAATTCATCTTTGCTGAGATCTTCTTCTCTCTTTTTCAGTTTGTTGTTTGTCGAATCATCGGCGATACTTGCAGAATTTGAAGGGTTGTATTTCCTCGAAATTTCAGTTACTGCAAATGGATTTTCAGTTAGTGCCTCATCAATTTGCCTTTGGGTCCAGGACCTGGCGTCTTCATCTAATTCATCGATCAGTGTATGACAGGCATCTATATCAAAATGACCAAGACGAAACCCCACCATCCGAGGGTTTTCAGGATCAGGCTGCTCTACGATCAGGTTTTCATGAAAGCGCCTTATGAGCAGATTTTGCAACTGCGTCTTTATTTTATAACGCTCGGATGCTTTCTTTGAGCTGATATCTTCACCCGTTGGATTAATTCGATGAATCATCCTGATCAGTTCATCTACTGTAACTGAGACCTTCTCTTTCAACACATCGGAGTAATCATTTTCTGAAAATTTATTTTTGGGTCTTTTTTTCTTTTTCTTGTGAGCCATTTATTTCACCACAAAACATAGTATTTGTTATTAATGTTATTCAAAATAATCATACCATTGATTATTATGCCAGATCAACAGAAAGTAAAATTAAAGTAAAAGTATTTGATCATTTATAAAGCTACTCAGTAAAAAATAACCTTATTTCAAAGATCAACGGCCATCATGACTAAAATTCCTGTCAATGATATTTTTTTGGATGGAAACTATTTGTCCGAGGGAAAAAATTGATCAAAGAAGATTTAGGGTTTGCGGTCAATATAAGAGATGGCTTTACTTTTAATTCAATCGTGGCTCAAGCATCAATTAATCACCATTTATCAGAAATGCCAGGATTGGCAAATCTGATAAAAGCCGATACCACGTTTCTGTTTTTATCTTAGCCGCAACTTAAATGAAGGCGATCATGTGAAATTCACAGTTACACAAGGAAAGAAAGGACTTCAAGCGGATGATGTGGTGGTTTTGGACTGATAACTTCTTTGTTTATTAAGTACTTTCGTGGTAAAATTAAGTGTGGTCGTTAATGCTGTGGATTTCATGAAAATAGACTGAGTCTATCAGTGGGGGTTAACCAAAAAGTTTATGAAGTTTGCAGCACTGACGGCTTTTTAGTCGCCTGCAATTTTATTGTTTCTAAGCCTGTTTGGTGGTAAAATAAAGTAAATGTTGTAGTATAAAATAATTATCCGTCAGTAGGGGTTTTCTTAGAATTTAGCTTTACAGAGGGTGTTTTAATCATGTAGCCCTGCAAAAGATGTAAAATAAGAGGGATTAAGGCTCTTGAAGTCTTGTAAAAATTCCTTTTAAGAGTTCAGTTCTAAGAGACCTCAATATTGTAAGCTTTGCAAGGGGCGAAAGCTTGCATTAGTGATGGTTTTTTATTTTTTTCTTACTCATTTGGTGATATAATAATAGTGGTGTTATGGACTTTGTGAAGCTACTCAAATTAAGAGATTATAGCGGGTAGATAAACAAAGCCTGTAACGCTAACGGTTGTTTTTTTATATTCTTCCTTGATTGTCTTTTTTTTTATTTATACTTAAGCGGCTTTTGTTTTAGGATATTAACCTCTTTCCCCCTTACTAATTACGCTTTTTTTCTCCTCACGGCCTCTTTAATTAGTCTTAAATAGCGCTGAGAAATCTGCTCCTTTTTAAGAACAACAAAAATTAAGTTCCCCGCATTATGCATTACAGCATAATAATTTATCTCTCTAGCCATTCGGGATTGTAACCGGTTTATTACTGGAGCAACCATTTTTTAGTCCCTCCTCACTTTTATTAACGCTTCATTTTTATTCCTTTTATTATTAAGACCTCGCATTTTATATGCCAAAAGAGATAATTTAAATTTACTGTTAATTTTTAATCCACTTTTTTTATAAATTCAAATAGTTATAAGTACGACTGGCGCTCTATTATAAAATTTGAATATACTCCCACACTTTTTAAATGTAAACTTTGCTTTACACTTTAGTAGTTAAAAAGGAAATTATGTTTACATCTCTCTTTTTTCCTTTCTCCTCCTTAACTAACGCTATAAGTCCTTGTAATGTCTACAATAATGATCTTTTAACAACTTAACCAAGAGGAAGAAAGACGACAAACAAAAAAAGTGTTCCGTATTTTGCAAAAATCAAGGAAGAGGTGGGGTTTGGTTCTAGGGTGTTTAATATCTGACAATTCCAATAGATTTTTTTCATGCTAATTTTGTATCATCAATTTAAAATTTAAGTAATGTTTTAGTTTGGATAAATTATGATAATGCAAGCATATGTTAATAATGA